>CAZCPV010000194.1:0-5600 GCA_964500765.1 uncultured Draconibacterium sp. | reverse complement strand
GTATTTGATAAGTTAAATGTTATTTTTCAGCAATAATATTCATAAATTTCGGAAACGATTTTGCTTTCGGTTTTTTACCGTATAAAAAATCATCGCCCGCCAAAGCAAACTTTCGAAATAAAGATGAATTTTTAATCCCTTTTCTGACCGAATTATGTAAAAAATTATTCGGATGAGAATACGGACAAACCTGCAAACATTTACTGCAATCCGTTCCGGCTTTTGTCCAATAGGTATAACATGCTTCCTGATTTATTTGCCAACGAACAACACCGTTTATCATTTCTCTGTCGGTAAACGAAATTGCCTGCGAAGGGCAAGTTACGGCACATTTCTTACACCGGATACAAAAATCAATCAACGAACTGTCGTTAAACGGTTTATCCGGAACTAATTCCAAAGAAGTTGTAACAACGGCAATACGTACTCGCGGACCCGTTTCGGGTGTCATCAGCAAACCCATTCGGCCGATTTCTCCCAAACCGGCATCTTTGGCAACCAACGGACACACCACATCATAGTTTCCGTCAATATGTGCTTTGGCAGAATAGCCCGTATTTCGGATAAAAGCGGCAATTTGCACAGCAATTTTCCCGGCTTCGAGGTATTGCCTTGCCGATTCGGTTACAGTAGGAGCATCCGGTGCGGTATCCGTCATTTTTTTATCCATTTCTACGGTAAAAGCAATTGCAAACTTATGTAAATTTTCAACTTTTTTACCGTATGTTTTTCCCCTTCCTTTGTAATCGTACAAGTGATATTTTTTCAAAAGCGTTATCCCGCAGGATTTTGCTCCTTCAAACAAAATATAATCTTTTATAAAACGAGTAATTTTTTCCGGCGAAATTTTTACTTGTTTTTCTGCAATTTTTCCGTCAATTCGGTTCTTAAAACTTTCTACGGCATAAAAACTTGCATCTGCCAAAGCAAACAACACCGGATTATATTTTGATGTTCCGCCATGCAACAAACCCGGATTTTTTCTGAATTTGTTATCTTTTAGCAGATTATTCGGATTTCTGTTGTAATAATCTGAGAATCTGTCCGTTCCGGGAATTAATTCGGCTCTCGAAAACATTATGTTACGCTCATCTATTTGTGTTTTCGGATAATTAAACGAATATTTTTTTCCTTTAACAGGAAACAAAAGTACGGCAAGAACTAAAAAAAACAAAGCAAAAATAACGATTGAAACTATTTCGCTTAAATCGAGAATATAAGGTAATACTAATAATGCCGTAAAAATAAAAGCAAGAAACAATAATCTGTATGCAGCTTTTTTTTCATTTTCATAAAAAGACGTTATTACACCGTACATCAAAAACAAAAATAAAATTCCGGCAATAACTAAATTTAAAACAGTAAACATAAAATTGATTTTCGAATGCTGAAATTAATAAAAACGAATTTCTTTCCGTAAAATATTCCCTCCGGATGCACAAAATACGATTTATTAATGACATTCGGCAAAAAATACCTTCCGTTTCGGAAACTTTTGTAATTTTGAAAATTAAAAAATCGTTTAAAATATAATGAGCAAGATATATCCGAAAGATTTTGAAAAGAAAACCGAGTTTACTAAAATTCGAGCGTTAATTAAAGCACATTGTTTAAGCAATTCCGGTAAAATTAAAGTTGAAGAAATGACTTTTTTAACCGATGCGGAAAAAATTAAACAAGCACTCGATTTAACATCGGAATTCAAATACATTGTTCAATTTAAAGACAATTTCCCTACAAGTTATTTTATTGATACACAAGAATATTTTGAGAAAGTAAAAAATATCGGCACTTATTTTACCGAAAAAGAATTATTCGATATTGTTCGTTCGCTTTCAACCCTTAAAGCCATCATTAATTTCTTTAAAAATGACGAAGAAAACCGTTTCCCGAAACTAAAAAAACTGACCGAAGAAATTCAAATATTTCCCTTTATTATCCAACGAATTAATTCTGTTATAAACAAATACGGAGAAATAAAAAACAATGCTTCCGCCGAACTTTCAAAAATCAGAAATGAACTTTCGAAAAAGCAATCAAGTGTTTCGCAAACCATTCATAAAATTTTAAAAACACAAATTTCTGCGGGCATTGTTGAGAAAGATACGGAAATAACCGTAAGAGACAACAAGTTACTGATACCCGCAGATGCCAAAAACAAACGGAAAATAAAAGGGATTATTTACGGCGAATCGGCAACAGGAAAAACTGCCTACATTGAACCGATTGAAGTTGTGGCTCTTAACAATGAAATTAAAGAACTTGAATTTGCCGAAATTCGCGAGATAAAACGCATTTTAACAGAAATAACAAACGAATTAAGACCCTATTTCGACGATTTAAAAAAATCGTACAATTTTATGGCAACCGTTGATTTTATTCGGGCAAAAGCCCTGTTTGCAAAAGATACGGAAGCCGTAAAACCGAAAATAACAAATAAAACCGAAATTGAATTTTTGCAGGCAAAACATCCTTTGCTTTATCTTTCACATAAAAAAAACGGTAAAAAAGTCATTCCTTCAAATATAAAATTAACTGAAAATCAACGAATTTTGATTATTTCGGGACCCAATGCCGGCGGAAAATCGGTTGCTTTAAAAACTGCGGCAATCCTGCAATATATGCTGCAATGCGGTTTGTTAATTCCGGTTAAAGACATTTCGGTTACCGGAATTTTTGAAAAAATATTTATTGACATCGGCGATGAGCAATCCATCGAAAACGATTTAAGCACCTACAGTTCGCATCTTCAAAATATGAAATTTTTTACGGAAAATGCCGACAAAAAAACTTTTTTTCTGATTGACGAATTCGGCACCGGAACCGAACCCATGCTCGGCGGTGCAATTGCCGAAGCCGTACTGGAAAATTTGCATAAAACCGGAGCAAAAGGAATTATAACAACGCACTACACTAATTTAAAGCACTTTGCAACAAACAACGAAGCAATTATTAATGCCGCAATGCTTTACGACAACGATAAAATGCAACCGCTTTACCTTATGGAAACCGGTAAACCCGGAAATTCTTTTGCATTTGAAATTGCCGAAAAAACGGGTTTGAGCAAAGGAATTTTAAATACTGCCAAAGCAAAAATCGATAAAAACCAAATTGATTTTGAAAAAGCACTGAAACAAGCACAACACGAAAAACGCAAACTGAAACAAAGCAAAAGAAATATCAGAGCAACCGAAATAAAGTTGCGTGAAACCCTTGAAATATACGAAAACGAACTGGAAAAACTTCTGCAAAAGAAAAAAAACATATTGAAAGAAGCCAAAACGGAAGCCGAAGAAATTTTAAATTCGGCAAACAAAAAAATTGAACAAACCATTCTTGAAATCAGACGAAAAAATGCCGAAAAAGAAGAAACAAAAAAACTGCGTAAAGAGTTAAACGATTACATCGTAAAAGAAAAAGAGAAACAAAAACTTGATGATGAAAAAATCGAACGAAAAATAAAAAAACTGAAACAAAAAAAAGAAAAACGTACCAAAAAAAATCCAAAGAAAAATTCGGAAATTGTACGCGACAAAACAATACAAATCGGTGATTATGTGAAAATTACGGGAATGAACACCGTTGCGGAAGTGCTTTCGATAAAAAAGAAAAAAGCCGTCGTAAGCGGAAATAATGTTCAGTTGACCGTTGATATTGACAAACTTGAACCGACCGACCGGAAACCGAAAAACCGGCAAAAAACCGGCATTAATATTATCCGAACAAACGAAAATGAGAACTTAAATTATTTCGGACAACTTGATATAAGAGGCGAACGTGCCGAAGATGCTTTGTATGAAGTGTCGCGATATATTGACAATGCAATTGTAAAACAAACACGCCGTTTAAAAATACTCCACGGTACGGGAAACGGTATTTTACGAACAGTTATCAGGGATTATTTGCGTACACACGAACTGGTTAAAAATTTTAAAGATGAACGAATTGAAGCCGGCGGTACGGGTATTACCCTGATTGAGTTGGATATATAAGAATGTTGAGAACTGAATAAAACAGCACAAAAGTTGTTTTGTACGTAAAAATTACGTACATTTGCAACAGTATAATAAATTTAAAAAATGAAAATATCAGAAATTAAACAATCTCGGTTTGAATTACGTCTTTCAAAGGAAGAAAAGTTGTTTTTTGAAAAAGCATCTCATATTGCCGGATATAAAACTTTGTCAAGTTTTGTAGTTTCAGCAGTCAGAGAGTTTGCAACCAAGATTATTAAAGAAAAAGAGCAAATTTTAACATCCCAAAGAGATAAAGAAATCTTTTTTAATGCAGTTTTTTCTGATATTGAACCCAACGAAAGACTGAAAAAAGCATCAAAAAAATATTTAGATATTCAATATACTGAATGAACTTAGAAAAAGCATTTTTAGAAAAAAAGCACATACGAAATGAGTTTGATTGCGGAATAGAGTCTCTGAATAACTATATTAAATTTCAAGCAAGTCAAGATGTAAAGAGAAAACTTTCAGTTTGTTATGTGTTTGTTGATAAAAATGATACCGTAAAAGGTTATTTTACCCTTTCAAGCAGCAGTATTCCTTTAAAAAAAATACCAAAAGATTTTTCCGGAAGACTTCCGAAATCATATTCAAATATTCCCGTAATTTTACTCGGAAGATTAGCTGTTGACAACACTGTTTCAGGGAAAGGATACGGAGAATATTTATTGACGGATGCATTAAATGAGAGTTATAATGTTTCAAAAAATAAGATAGGAGCTTTTGCCGTAATTGTAGATCCGGTTGATGATAATATAACTTCTTTTTATGAGAAATACGGCTTTATTAAACTTCCTGACAGCGGAAAAATGTTTTTGCCTATGAATACAATAGCAAAACTGTTCAAAGCCGCTTACAACAAATAAAAACAGTGCATACCGTAATTAATTGCAGAGATATAAGATATAATAAAGAATAAATAGCGTTGTAACACAAAAAATAATTGTTTCTAAATGCGACACACCCTATTTAAACTACTAAAATCAACAAACAACTACTTTTTATTATGAATAAAAAAGCAGCATTAGTATTGTCAGGCGGAGCAGCAAGAGGACTGGCACATATCGGCGTAATAGAAGAATTGGAAAGACAAAATTTTGAAATTTCGTCCCTTTCCGGAAACTCTATGGGTGCTTTCATCGGAGCTGTTTATGTAATGAAAAAACTTCCCGAATTTAAAGAGTGGATTTTAACGCTTGACAAAAAAAACATTTTTAAATACCTTGATTTTTCATTCGGAAAACAGGGTTTTATTAAAGGCAATAAAATAATCAATAAACTAAAAACATTTTTTCCGGACACGGATATTAAAAACCTGCAAATTCCGTTCAGCATTGTTGCCGGAGATATTCAAAATATGAAAGAAGTTGTTTTTACGGAAGGTAGTTTGTATGAGGCAATACGTGCATCCGTATCCGTTCCCGGTATTTTTAAGCCCGTAAAAAAAGATACTATGATACTTGTTGACGGCGGCGTGGTAAATCCGATTCCTATTAATCGGGTAAAAAGAACAAAAAACGATTTATTAATTGCATCCTACGTCAATGCCGAAATACCCTACTTTCCTGTTTTCGAAGATAAGCA
>CAZCPV010000193.1:0-5630 GCA_964500765.1 uncultured Draconibacterium sp. | reverse complement strand
TTTAAAATCCATAATTATTTTACTTACTCTGACGTTTGTTACATTGCAGAGTTGTGAGAAAAAAACCTTGTTTAACTTCGAGAACGAAGTCTTAATCGAAAAACCTGCATATTTAGAATTTTCGGACAAAACAACATTTTCAAAAGCTTTAGAAACAGAGAATTTGAGAACAATACCGACAGATTTTGTATCAATGTATGATATCTATATTAAAATTGAAGAAACAGAAGACGAAAATGAAAGAAATATGCTTATTAAAAAATACAGAGATATTTTAAAAATTGATAAAGATGGATTTATTGATCTAATAATTACTGACGATGTACTTGCGTCTTTTTTAAGTCCTGAAGGATTAATAAAAATAGGAAATGAAATAAGTTTGGTAAAAGAAGATAAAATTGTAACATTAACAGATGGCGATGCATCAAAAATTAATTTATTATATCAATTTGATGATGACAGCCCTGAAAATAACATAAGAGTAGATAAATTTATTCAGAATGTAAATACCGATAAAGCATATTGGTCAGGATCTTCGGCTTATAATAGCGGCAATTATCAAATACGTTGGCAAAAATGGGCTTCATACAGTCCTTGGAACTCGTCTGCCGGAGGAAAAATAAAAAGTTACAAAAGGAAAAAGAATAAATGGAAAATACACAGAATTAATTTAAGTATTACCGTAAGTTGGGATTATATTGAATGGAAAAACGGTCATGCCTCAACGTTTTGGACTAACGGACATGTTTCCGATTCAAAATACGGTTATATTCTTTCTAAAAGGAAATATGCAGGCAGCGGCTGGACTCCAAATCCTGTGTATGGATTAGAAATATCAGGATCTGTAGGCGGACATAATTATCAATTTTAATAAATTATAAGGGCAGGGAAAACGACCTTGCCCTGTTTAAAATCTTATTACTTACAAATGAAACAATTTATTTATATTTTGATTTTATACATATTGTCCGGATGTAATATGAGAAAAGAATTTGACACAGATATTCCTGATGCTCCGAAAATATTAGGGGTATATTGCATTTTTTCTCCGGACAGTATTTGGAAAGCAACTGTATTCAAAGCCGGAAGTATTACAGATAACGAATATGATAACACACAATTAAAGGTAAACAATGCGAAAGTTAAACTCTTTTGCAATAATCGGTTTCAAGAGAATTTAATTAATACGGGAAACGGTTTATATATCAGTGCTGAAAACAATAAACCTATTCCCGGAAATACTTATTATATTGAGATTTTAAAAGACAGTTTCCCGACCATAATATCCGATACAGCATCTGTATTACCAAAACTGCAACTTGACAGTATTTATATACTGGATGACCCGCAGTTAAACTTGTTTTCAAGTTGGGGATTTACAGAAAACGAAGCAGATAAACAATTAAATATTTTTTTTAAAAATACCGAAAAATACCCATTTATAATTTATAATGCAGGTGCGGAAGCAGATAATATTTATATGATATATAACGTAAACGGGTTTACATATAAAAAAAAAGATACAAACTCAATTGAAAATGAATTATTTTTTTACAGATGTTACAATGAAGAGAATTGTAGTCACTCTGACGATTTTAACATTATAAAATTAAGTTATATATCAGATACCTATTTTGATTTTTCAACAGGAGAATACATTCAAGATGATGCATTACATAGTATTATAAGCTATTATCCCGGTAATGTTCAATCAAACATAAAAGATGGGTTAGGATTGTTCGCAAGTATAAATTATATTGAAGTTGATGTTGATACACTTGAAGTAAGATAATTAACACAAAAAAATCATTTAAAAAAATACCATAATGCACAAATCATTTTTTTTTATTTTAATATTCATTCAAAACATATTATTTGCTCAAACACCGGAAATATCCGGTTATATAAAAAATACGGAAGGAACCCCTTTACAAGGTGTATATATAATTATAAACGGAACAAGAAAAAATACAACAAGTAATAAAGACGGTTTTTATAAAGTAAAAATAAAAAATAATAAAATTGTACTCTCTGTTTATTTTTTGGGTTATAAAGACAAATTCATTTCAGTAAATACGGTAAACGATACAACAATAAACATCATTTTAGAAAAAAGTAAAAATCAAATTGAAGAAGTTGAGATAATTGGAGAACGAGATTTTGAAAAAGCTGAAAGAGAGACAACAATTTCTTCTGAAATAATAAACACACTACCCTCAATCGCAGGAGAAAAAGATATTATTAAAGCTTTATTGTTTGTCCCGGGTGTACAAACCGGTAACGAAGCAACAACCGGATTATTCGTCAGAGGCGGAAACAGCGACCAAAATTTAATATTATTAGAGAATATGCCTATATATAATGTTTCGCATTTATTCGGTTATATGTCTGTTTTTGATGTAGATATGACAAATAATATTTCGATAATAAAAGCCGGTTTTCCGGCAAGTTACGGAGGAAGATTATCGTCAATAATAAAGATTGATTTAAAAAACGGTAATACTGAAAAAATTAAAGGGAATTATTCACTCGGTATTGTATCTTCAAAATTACAATTGGAAATTCCTTTAAAAAAAAGTACTTATCTGCTGGTTTCGGGACGAAAAACATACTTTGATCTATTGAGTCGTTTTTTTAATTCTGTTAAAGATGATTCCGGAAAAAAATCCGGTACATATTTGAGTTTCTATGATTTAAACATTCGCTTTACAAGTAAGTTGAGTAAAAAAAACAGATTATATCTTAATTTTTATACAGGAGATGATAAAATTGAATTTTCAGACAAATCAAAAATAGAAACCCTCAAAACATTTGATATTTATAAATCTAAAACAGGAAATATTGTTAGCAGTTTAACTTTTAAGCATTTGTTTAACAGTAAGCAATCACTAAATTTTTTAACAGGTTTTACTCAATACAGAAATCTTGAATCTTATGAAACAAGCATAAAAAACAAAGCATATCCGGAAGAAAATGAGAGTGATTTCTATAAACAGGAAAGTTATATTTTCGATTACAAAAATATGCTGAAATATAAATATTCCAATCAATTTATTATTACTGAAAACGGTGTTGAATTTATCAATCATCATTATGTCCCTTTTTCGGTTAGTTATAATAAAAACATGCAACTTATTTCCGAGACATTCCGTCCGTACGAATTTGCAGTTTTTACGAACAATAAATTCTTTATTAAAAATCTTACAGTTAACACCGGTTTACGTTATACGCAATATAAAATTACGGATACCTGTTATCATTATCCGGAACCTCGCATTTCTTTAAAATACAGTTTTAAAAAAAACATTACCGCAAAAGCTTCATACACAATTATGCATCAATATAATCATTTATTAAGTAATATATCTACCGGTATGCCGACAGATATTTGGTATCCTGTTACAAAAAACACAATTCCTATGAAATCAGAACAATTTTCGGTAGGAGTTACAAAAAAAAATATATTTAAAATTGCAAAAACAGGTGTTGAATTGTATTATAAAAAAATGACAAATTTGATTGATTTTTCCGACAATGTAATAAGCGACCTCAATATTACAAACATTAATTACTTTATTGTGAAAGGAGGTCTCGGCATTTCATACGGTTTTGAATTGTTTTCTCGCATCAACACAAAAAAAATTAACGGAGCAATTTCATATACTCTTTCTAAAACAGACAGGCAATTCTCGAAAATAAATTCCGGAAATCCATATCCTTTTAAATATGACAGACGGCATAATTTTACAAGTTTTATCAGTTATAATTTTTCTGAAAGAGCAAGTATCTCTGCTTCATGGACATATATGACAGGATATGCTTTAACCCTGCCTGCTGGTCGTTACTATTCTCCGAATACAATAAATAATAATCAAGCTGTTCTTATTTTATATACAGAAAGAAATCAATTCAGAATGCCGGCATACCACAGATTAGATTTAGCAGTAAAATTTAAAAAGAAAAAAGAAAAAGGAATAAGAACTTGGGAAATTAATATATACAATGTATATAACAGGCAAAATGCATATTTTATTGAAATTTACCCCGATGTAATTTATAATGAGCAAACACACAAATTTGAACATACAAAGCCCAAAATATGGCAACGTTCATTATTACCTATAATTCCTTCAATAAGTTATCATTTTACTTTTTAATAATTAAGCTATGTGATTAAGTCGGGACTACATAAAATACCAACTTTCTTTTAACGAACTCGCTATAATGATAAAAACTTAATATTACCTCGTTTTGCATTACTTATAAAAAATACTTTCGATTATAATTTAAGAATCTTCTTCCTTCTGTCTTCAAAATAAAGGCAGATATTTTTCGTTTTACTTGCAATGTCATTATGAAAATATGAAAAAGCTTATAATTATTTTCCTTGTTTTTTGTAATTATTATTCTTTTTCTCAAGTTTTCAGAAAAAAGGAAGAACGGCATAAAACAGAAGTCGGAATTCGTTTGCCTTATTATTTTTCTTTATACAGTAAAGATAAGTCCGGCACATATTATTATCACGATTTTATTTTTCAAACTCATTTAAGTTATTATCCTTTACAGAATCTGGGTTTCGGAATAAGTACGGATATTAATTTAAAGAAAAGTAATTTTTCTGATATCCCCGATAAATACGGTATCGGGATTTTTACAAGATTTTATATGCCGGTAAAATTTTCACCGGATTTTTTTAAACGACTTGATTTTTTTATTGAATTAAAATTTGATATAAAAAATTATTATTGGCCTGAAAAAGAAATTCTTACGGTGTTTCACGGCAAAGGAATCGAAGGAACGGCTTTTTCGCTGCCGATTGTCGAACATAAATTTATTCAACAAATATTTTCAATTCCTATAGGAATAAAATATAATATCTCAAATAATTTTTATTTTGAATTTTCTCCGGTTTTTGTTCACGATTTTCATGAAAAAACAGAATATCTTGATTTTAGATACGGTATTGATTATTATTTTTTAAGTAACCGAAAAAAAACATTAAAAATAAAAGAAGAAAATAAAGATTTTTTTAACAGTTTTATTGCAGGAAGTTCGGTTATGTACTATAATTCAAAAGAATATATACAAGTCGACGGAACAAATTATTTTTTTAAATTTTGGCTTTGGAATTTAAATGCGGCTGTGTCCGTAAACAAAAGAATATTTCTCGGAGTACAAAATTTTATGTTTTTTGCCGATAATGCCGAAAATGAAAAAAATAATTATCATTTAACCGGTATTTTTGCTCAATTTGATATTTTAAGAACAGCAGCCGATAAAAGAATATTTTTTGATTTGTCATTAAATAACGGTAATATTTTGTTTGATTTTGATAAAGGACCTGTTTTTAAAAAAAATACGGCTTATGCGGGGCTCGGTTTCGGATTTGATTTTCCTTTAAAAAGAATATCAAAAAAATTATCCTTTGATATGTCAGGGTATCGTTATATTATATTAACAAATTCGAATGACGGCTTTTCTTTTAATCAATATGTACTCGGTTTAAATTATCATTTCGGCAAAAAACAAAAATAAACCTTCAATTTTCCATTCAACTTATAGTGAACTAAAAGTTAAAAAATCAAAATTTTAAGCAGAAATCATTAAAAATACCGATTTTTAAACAAATT
>CAZCPV010000192.1:0-5663 GCA_964500765.1 uncultured Draconibacterium sp. | reverse complement strand
ACAACTTTCAGAATTGAAGCCCGCGACCTGCAAAGCGACTATTATCCGACACTTATTTCTTTTGACGACGGATACGGCAGAAAACTGAATGCCGTATTAGAATACAGACAATAATCATTTTAAATATATCAGAATTATGAAAACAGTTTTAAAATATTTTTTACCGTTCATTTTTATTTTCAGTATCTCGGGAAATATTTCAGCTCAATCCACCGACAGAGATTGGTGGAATTCATTATCGCCGGCATGGAAAAAAGTAATTCAAAAACAACATTTCAAAGGTAAAAACGTAACGCCTACCGACGAACAGCTTCAGGAAATCGGAAAAATGGTTTTTCTCGATATCGAAGACAATAAAGATATTAAAACTTTAGCTCCTGCCGAAGCCCTGCAAATGCTCGAAATTATTAAAGCAAGAAACAGCGGACTTAAAAGTTTAGACGGTATAGAAGGACTTATAAACCTGAAAGAAATTGATTGCTCGGATAATGATAATATCAATTCGGTCATTCCGCTTTCGGCATTGAATAATCTTGAAAAAATTAATTGCGGTAATACCATGGTAAAAAGTTTGGTTCCCTTACGGAATTTAGAGAAATTAAGGGATCTTGACGTTCATTATACAACTATTGTTGATTTACGAATTTTAAAAGATTTGAAAAATCTAACGACTTTAGATGTTTCTCAAAATATTTCACTTTTTTCGCTTGACGGTGTAAATTATATGCCCGAATTAATGTACCTAAATTGCAGCGAAACAAATATTGACGATTTAACACCGCTTTCAAAATTAAAAAATTTACAAAGGTTAGATTGCTCAAAAACAAAAGTTGAATCTCTGCGACCTATACAGTTGGTTAAAAGTTTGCAGGATATTGACTGTTCCGGCACCAAAATAAAAGCCAAAAGTTTGGATTATTTATTAGGTCTTCCGTACTTAATTATGCTGCGAGCAAAAAATATTAATATAACGGATGCCGAAGCCAAAGAATTTGAAACTCTTTTGCAAAAAAGAAATCCGAATGCTACGATTATCATAATTCCTGAAAAGAAAAAATAAATAAATCCGTTCAAAAATTATAAACTGCTAATAAAATTGCCCGAGAATTTAAAATCTTTACTTACCGGGCAATTTCTTTTTTATTTTTCGGAAAGAAAAACGAATAAAATAATTACTTTTGCAACGATGTCGGTCTCTTTTTTGAGATAATAGGGAATGCCGTGAAAATCGGCAACAGTTCCCGCTGCTGTAAACTCTTTTAATGATTATGCAACACACCACTGTCTTCACTCGACGGACGGGAAGGTGCATAATTACGGAGTAAGTCAGAAGACCTGCCGATATCAACTTTGAGTTGCAGTCTGCGGCGAACAGACAAGCATTATCGGTGCATTTCCCTTTCATCGCTTTCTGCAAATCATAGTAAATCGTCTTAGGGCAATAATGTAACTCGTCTCTCCGAGGCGAGATGTAAATCGTCTCTCTGAGGCGAGATGTAACCCGTCTCTCCGAGGCGAGATGTAAATCGTCTCTCTGAGGCGATGTACAATCAACAATAAAACATTTTAATCGCCTACGGAAAGACGAATTACAAAAAAATTAAACATAACAAAAATGAAACCCGTAAAATTAATTCTTTTCTTTCTGTTAATCAGCTTATTTGCAAAAGCACAATACATTTCCGAAATTATTGAATATACACCCGCACCCGGACAATTTATAAACACAACATACGGTAATCCTGATGCCGCACAATCAATTACGGGCGGAATAAACGGAACAGTCAGTCTCGGAGCATTCGGCGGTTATATTGTTTTTAAATTTGAAAATCCGGTACTGAATGACCCCGACAATCCTTACGGAATTGACTTTACTGTTTTCGGAAATCCGGCATCCTCTTCATCGGCAGAACCCGGAACAGTTTCCGTAATGAAAGACGAGAATAACAACGGTTTACCCGATGATACATGGTTTGAGCTTGCCGGCAGCGATTATTTTTTTTCTTCAACAATTCATAATTACGAAATTACATACAGCAATCCGCAAGAATCTTCGGCTGCCGATGTTCCGTGGACAGACAATCTCGGAAACAGCGGATTTGTATTTGCAAACGATTTTCATACACAAGCATACTATCCTCTTTCTTCAAATTTTCCGGATATAAATCAAACACAATATACCCTTACGGGAAGTAAAATAAAAGGAAATATTGACAAAACCGACCCTTCGCTTATAAAATCTTACCGGCGGGCTTTCGGTTATGCTGACAATCAGCTACGCGGAGACATTAATTCGACTATACCGGATAACCCTTATACACAAGAAATTGAGGGAACCGGCGGCGATGCTTTCGATATTTCTTGGGCTGTTGACGAAAACGGGAATTATGTTGATTTGGATAAAGTAGATTTTATAAAAATACATTGCAGCGTAAATGCCGATATGGCGTGGCTCGGAGAACTTTCGACCGAAATATCCGGAGCTGTTGATATTGCTCCCGACGCATCAATAAACGGTACGGAAAATATGGTTGTAATTGAAGATTTGCCCCCGATAATTTATGTCGGAACGGCTTATCAATTACACGGTTTTGTATTTAATAAAGGTCGCCTGCAAAACAATTCGGATTTAATTTGGTCAAGCGATTTATCCGGCAGCACGGTCGATGCAAATAATATTCTTACGGTGTCGCAAGCCGGAAATCTTACCGTTACGGCAACATTATCCGACAATCCGAATATTTCATACAGCATTTCCGCAAAAGTTTCTTATCCCGAAAAGCTAACTGTTTTAAACGATGAAAACATAAAAATTTATCCGAATCCTGCTGATAAATATCTTAAAATAAGCCGTATAAAAAATGCAAATATTGAAATATCGGATATTTCCGGTTGTACGAAAATAAAAATTCCGAATTATTTCAAAAATACACCAATTGATGTTTCTGAATTAAAACCCGGAATTTATTTTATAAAAATTAAAAACGAAGGGAAATTTTCGGTCAGAAAAATTATAATAAATTAATTGTGCGGAATCTTTTTATCATACTGTCTTTTATTTTTTTTGAATCGGAAATTTCGGCACAAAACCCAAGCGATACCGTAATACATATTGATGAAGTAAGGATTAGTGATTCAAAAATAAACAATTCCGTTTTTTCGAGAACCGAAATCATTGATACGTGCATTCTGAATCAAAACAGCGTTAATGCTCTGTCGGATTTACTTTCCGAAAACACTTTCGTTTTTATAAAATCTTACGGACAGGGTTCATTGGCAACGGCATCAATTCGCGGTACGGCAGCTTCGCATACACAAATTTTATGGAACGGTATTTTGCTGAACAATCCGATGCTCGGGCAAGCAGATTTGTCTTTAATCCCGATTTTTTTTATCGACAAAGCCGAAACAGCCGAAGGCGGAACATCGTTGTTTTCGGTAAGCGGTGCTTTGGGCGGTGCAATTATGCTTAATTCCGTTCCCGATTTCGGGAAGAGATTGTCGGCAACTTTTATACAAACAGCCGGAAGTTTCGGTACTTATCAAACTTTCTTTAAAATCGGTGCCGGCAATTTAAAATTTCATAACGAATTTAAAATTTTTCGCGAAAAGTCGGAAAATGATTTTCTGTTTTTTAATAATGCAAACGGAACGGGAACTTACGAAAAACAACAAAATGCCGATTATAAAAAAACCGGATTAATGAACGAGTTATCTTTTAAAATAACAGATAATAAAATGTTGAATATCAACACCCGAATTCAATTTAACGACAGAAATATTCCTCCGGTAATGTCGTTTCAGGGAAGCAACAGAAAAGAAAATCAACAAAATACCGATTTTTACGCAACATTTAATTATTCGGCTTTCGGAAAAAAACTCAGTTCAAAAATTAACGGCGGATTTATTTCGGAAAATATGAATTATTTTCTTGCCGACAAAACCGAAACCGAACTGTTTATTCATACAAATTCCGACAGTAAAACCCGACAATTTTTCGCAAAATATCAGGGAAATTACAAAGCAAACAGCAAACTTTTATTTCAAACCGAATTAAATGTACGCCGTGAACAAGCACATTATTTTGACAGAACAAACCAAAGCCGCTACGATGCCGACAGAAAAATTGCGGAACTGTTCTTTTCTTCTCATTATGAGTTTAATAAAAACATCACTGCATATATTCTTTTTCGCGAAAATTATACCGATTATGCCTTTCTGCCGATTATGCCGTCGGTCGGATTTCGGTATTTTTTTCCGAAAAAATTTCCTTTAAGCATAAAAACAACTTTCAGCCGAAACTATCACAACCCGAGTTTAAACGATTTATATTGGATACCCGGCGGAAATTCGGATTTAAAACCGGAAAAAGCATATTCCGCAGATTTGAATTTAACTTATGAACTTTTTGATAATAAAACTTTTTCAGTAAGCACAAATATTACAGGATATTATTCATATACAGACAATTGGATTGTGTGGCGACCGAGTGAATTTCACTATTGGCGTGCCGAAAATATCCGAAAAGTTCTTTCGAGAGGTATAGAATGTTCCTTGTCCGGAAAATTAAACTCCGGGAAATTTAATTTACGTTTCAAAAGTAACTATGCTTATACCAAAACAACCAATGAAACAGAAGAAATTTCGGAATACGCCTCATCCGGAAAACAGCTGATATACATTCCGTTGCACAAATTAAACACACTTATAAATTTTGAATATAGGCAGTATTACGTAAATTTTACACATACCTTTACCGGTGAACGCTATACGACTTCTTCCAATGTAGAGACAAGGCATATTTTGCCGTCGTTTAACCTGTTTCATATTACCGGCGGCAAAAAATTCATTCTAAAAAAAATAAAAATCGAAACACAAATAAAAATTCGGAATTTATTTAACAAAAATTATCAGGAAATACTTTGGAGAGCCATGCCGGGCAGGCAATATATTTTTTCGTTAAGAATTGATTATTAGAAATACAGAACAATGAAATTTTTAAAATACACGCTTATAATTTTAATAATTACGACAACGGCATGCAAAAAAAAACCGCCGGAAGCTCCCGTTGAATACAAAAAATCAAACGGAGTATTCATCTGTAACGAAGGTAATTACACATACGGAAACGCATCTTTGTCGTTTTACGAACCGGAAACAAAAACCGTTGAAAATCAAATATTTTATAATGCCAACGATTTTCCGCTCGGCGATGTTTGCATGTCTGTGTCGGTAAAAGACACCTTGGGTTTTTTGGTAATCAATAATTCGGGAAAAATTTTTGTGATAAACACAAAAACCTTTAAGCACATTGCAACAATCAGCGGATTAAGCTCGCCGCGATACATTTGTTTTATTTCGGATACAAAGGGTTATGTAACAGACCTGTACAATAAAAATATTACGATTATAAATCCGAAAACTTATGAAATAAGCGGTTCGGTACGCATAGGAAACGGCACCGAAGAAATTGTGCAATACAATAATTTTGTTTTTACCTGCGGCTGGTCATACAATAATAAAGTGTACCGCATCAACACACAAACGGACAAATTGATTGATTCCGTTACGGTTACAAAACAACCCAACAGCATTGTGCTTGATGCAAACAATAAACTGTGGGTTTTGTCGGACGGCGGTTTTCCCGGAATACCAGGCGGACA
>CAZCPV010000191.1:0-5774 GCA_964500765.1 uncultured Draconibacterium sp. | reverse complement strand
AGGTGTTTGAATTGTTTAAAATCGCTGTCGATGGTTTTTGTTTTTTGCGATGCGGTATTTAATTTTTGAATAATTTTTTCCGGATTTGCCGCTTTCCTGAAATCGGAAGTTTGTGCAAAACTTATAATGTTAAGTGTTGTGAACAGTAAAGCAAATATTGTCTTCATTAGATTTAATTTTGTATATAAGAACGCAAAAATTCGTCTAAAATTTCGGGTGTATGTTTTTTTGTATCGTGAAACAGAATAATATCGCCCGGTTTTGCTTTTTCCAGCCGTTTTAAAACCGTTTTTTTGTTTTTTACCGTATCCAAAGAACGAATTTTCCACCCGATAAGCTGCAAATTTAATTTTTTTACGGCTTTTGCAATATTCGGATTGGTAACACCGTAGGGCGGACGAAAAATTTTACATTCTTTTCCGGTAATATTTTTTATAAGTGTATTTGTTTTTTCGAGTTCGGCAATTACTTTTTTTGTTCTGAAAAAATCAAAATAAAAAGAATGCGAAAAAGAATGATTGCCTATTGTATGCCCTTCGTCGTGTATTTGTTTGCTTATTTCGGGATATTGTTCAATGTTTTTGCCTATACAAAAAAACATAGCTTTTTGGTTATATTTTTTTAGAATATCTAATATTTGCGGCGTAATTTCGGGATGCGGACCGTCATCAAATGTTAAGTGTATTTTACTTTTTTCGGAATCCTTGCATTTTGCTTTTACATAAAATTGCGAACAAATATTTTTTGAGCCGAAAAACAGAAGTACGGAATATACAAAAACAGGAATAAAAAGCCAAAGTAATGAAAATGAAAAAAGTATTTTTCCCGAAATCATAAAAACAATTACGATGATAAAAATGTTGTTTGTTTGTTTGAAATTCGGCATATATTTCAGGAATTTAAAGCGGAAAAATTTATAGGGTCAGCAAAATAAGCGAATGATTAATGTTGAAATAATGATTGTAAATTAAAATGTTTTCGATTTTATCGGGCGATTTATCATTCAAATTTATAAAATCGGGAATTTTTTGATGTTTTAAAATATTTGAAGCCAACCAAAAAGCAAAAGCACTTGCTGTTTGAAATTCGCCGCAAAGATGTTTGAAATATGCCGCAGGAGTTTCATTAAATTCGTTTTTTAACAGGTCTTCGTAAATTGCATCGTCTTTTTTGTTTCCGGAATTACCGGTTATAATCAGATCAATATCAGATGATTGTAAATTGTTTTCGGATAAGAAATTTTGAATTGTTTTTTGAATTTCAGAAAAATTTTCCGGTTTGTAAAACATTTTTAAATCTTTCAGCTCGGCAAAAGTTTCCTGTTTTTTTTCATCGGACAAAACAAAAAATGAAACGGCTTCGCCGCACAAAGCACCTGCAGTGTTACAGTTTAACAAATCGGTATTTTTAACGGCTTCTTTTTTCCACAGTTCCGTTTTCTTTTGAATATGAAAATAATGTTCGGTCATTTCGTCACCGCCGCCGACCAAAATGTTTTTCTTGCCTTCTTTCAGATGCATTATTGCATCAAGCAGGGCAGATTCAAAGGAAAAACCTCTGTTTACGTAGGTAAAATTATAGTTATGGCATTTAATTCGACCGGCAATTTGTCCGGCAACCGTGTTGTGTGTTGATTGTATAAATGAAGTGGGAGTGAGGAGTTGCTCGTTATTTTCGAGCATTTTTTCGAGAAATTTTTCCGTGTCGGAAACAATGCCCAAACCGGTTCCGAAAATAATGGCATCGGGTATTTCAATTTCTGCCTGTTGCATAGCAAGTTGCGAGCAAATAATGCCGTTTTTTACGGTTTTGCTCATGCGCCTTGCTTCAATCGGTTTTAGGTAGTTTTTATAATTCGGCTTTACGGAATGCAGAAATTCTTCTTCATAAACAAGCATTTCTTTTAAAAACTCATTATAATCGAGTGAATTTTGCGGCGATATGCTTGCTGCTCCGTTTATAAATACCATTTTTAATGTTTTAGTTGTTTACTTCGGAAATTATTAAAACCGTATCGTTTCCGCCGAAACCGAAAGAATTTGACATAATATGTTTTAAATCAACATTTTTAATAAGTTCTGTTTCCGGTATTAAATCAAATTCCTGCATCGGATTTTTAAAATGCAAATTAGGAAAAATTACCTTATTTTTCAAGGATAAAACGGAAAATACGGCTTCTAAACTTCCGGCGGCAGCCAATGTGTGTCCGGTATATGCTTTTGTTGAACTGAATTTCGGAACTTTATTTTTAAAAATAGTCAGCATTGCCTTGCCTTCCGATAAATCGTTGTTTAGGGTTCCCGTGCCGTGAACATTAATACAGTCGATATTTTCGGGATTAAGATTTGCTGTTTTCAGTGCTTGTGCCATTGCCAAACTTGCTCCGTAACCTTCCGGAGAAGATGCCGTTTGATGAAAAGCATCGTTGGTGTTTGCATAGCCCGATAATTCCGCAAGTGGTATTTTATTTTCTTTTTTTATAAGGGTTTCGCTTTCCAGAACCAAGTAGGCGGCGGCTTCCCCGAGATTTAATCCTTGTCGCTCATTATCAAAGGGTTTGCATACTTCTCTGTCAAGAATCATTAAGGTGTTGAAACCGTTTATGGTAAATTTTGATAAGGCATCTGTTCCGCCGACTATTACGCGTTCGAGCATACCGTTTTTTATCAGGCGGGCACCTGTCATAATTGCATTTGCCGAAGAAGAGCAAGCCGTGCTTACGGTTGTCATAAATTCTTTAATCCCGAGATAATCGGCAATTTTTTCGGTGCTGTCGGCTGCTTCATGCGTTTTTACAAAATCGTTATAAAGGTCTGTTTGTAAATAGTCAAGGTGGTATTTTTCTCTTGATGCCATACCGGCAACCGTTGTTGCGGAAACAATACCTGTTTTATATTTGTTTATATCGGAAATTTCGGCATTTTCAATCGCTTCTTTTGCTGCCTTAATTCCTAATAAAGCAGTTCGTGTATATGCTTTATTATCAGAAATTTGCAAATGTTGTTTCAGTTCGGAATCTTTCGACTTAATTTCTCCCGCAGGTATTATGTTCTTATGAACGGTATCTAAAAGCGTAATTTTCCCGATACCGGATTTTTTATTGATAAGAGAATTGTAATTTTCTCCGATAGTATTTCCGAGGGCGGAAACAGCACCGATTCCGGTTATGTAAATTTTTTTATTCAATTATTTTTGATGTTCGGTAATGTATTCTGCCATTGTTTTTACGGAGTAAAAGATTTTTTGTCCGTCTTTCGGATTTTCAATTTTAATGCCGTAATTTTTTTCCAACAATACGATAAGTTCCAGAGCATCAATAGAATCTAATCCTAATCCGTCGCCGAACAAAGCTTCTTCGGTGTCAATTTCATCCGGTGTCATATCTTCAAGGTTAAGTGCTTCGATGATTTGTTCTTTCAGTTTTAAAATTAAGTCTTCCATTTAAGTTGTATATATTTATTTTTGAGTGTGCAATAATAAGAAATATAATTTTATTTATTCGATTTTGTAAGGTAAACTTCTGCATAATAATTACCGTCGGGATAAGAATAATCAATTCTGCCTGTGATACATACTTTTGCTTTTCCGGTATTAAATAATATTTCAGTGTATTCAAAAATAAATTCTTTATCGAATGTTTCGGAAATAAAAACCGTATTTTCTCCTTTTATTTTATGTCTTATACATATTTCACCGATTACGATATTCGGTAATGTATAAACAAAAACTGCCGGAGCGGGAAAATAATTATTCCTATCGTCAATGGTTTTTTGGTATTTTAGGTCGGTATCGAGCGAAGAACTTTCATTTGATAAGATAACGGCAATTTCTTCGCTTTTATATTTTGACAAAACAGCAGTTTCTTTCAGAAGAATTTCAGCGGCAAGAAATCCGAGTTTACTCAGATTATCCATTTTATAAAACTTCGGATAGTTAATACCGTAGTTTTTGTAAATTGATTTTGCAACAACCGAGAATTTTTCATTTCTTAAATTTGAAAAGTTGTAATCTTCTGATTCGTTTATTGTTACGGAATTATTGTTTATCGTAATTTTTTTTAAGACAGTAAAATTTTTCGAATTTGCTTGTTTCTTCTTAATTTCGAAATTATCTTTTTTTAAAACCAAAGCGGCATTGCAGCCGCCGAAACCGGAAGCTGTTTTTAATGCCGTATTCAATTTTATTTTTTTGTATTCTTTTTGAATATTAATATTTCCCGAAACACCTATTTCATCAAATCCTTTTGTGTCGTAAATTTCTGAATTTTTCAGGGCTTCGGCGGCAATTACGGTTTCCGCAATTCCCGTTGCTCCGAAAGTATGCCCGATATAACCTTTGGTGCCGCTTAAAGGAGCATTTTGTAAACCGGCAAGTTCGAGTGCTTTACTTTCGGTTTCGTCGTTATAGAGGGTTGCCGTTCCGTGTCCGGAAATAAAATCAATTTCTTTCGATGATAAATTACTTTCCGAAAGGGCGTTTTTTATTGAAAAAGCTAATTCTTCGCCGGTTCTCGACGGGCCCGAAATATGATTTGCATCGTTGCTGCTTGCACCGCCGCCAATAATAATTCCCGAATTATCGGAAAATGATTTTTCGGAAGTAAGAATTATAGTGGCTGCACCTTCGCCGGGTGTCATTCCCGTTCGGTTTTTGTCAAAGGGTTTGCAAGGTGTTTTGCTTACGGCTTTAAACGACTGAAAGCCGGACAAAGTAAATTCGGATAAGATATCGGCACCGGCAACAACAGCATGTTTATATTTCCCGGAATTAATTAACCTTTGTGCCGTAATAATGGCAAGTGTTCCTGATATACAGGCATTTGAAACGGTTAGAATATTGTTCTTTTTACCGAAAAAATCGGCAACGATTTCGGAAGATTTCCATAATTTTAATCTTTCCGTGTCAAATTTCCCTGAATTTTCTTTTTCGAGTAAATCGATATTTCCTTTGGTTGTTGAAAAAATAAAAACCGTATCGGATAAGCGAAAGTTAATTGAAGAATTTTTTAACGCATCATTTATTGATAAAATAAGAAGCTTTTCGTATTTTGTATAGTTGCTTTTCGTATTTGAAATTTCAGAAAATATCTTCTCTGTTTCTTCTTCGGAAATCAGGGAAATATATGCCGGTTCGGGTGAATTTTTTTTGTTTTCGGATAATTTTATTCCGGTGATACCTTTTTTTATTTTATTTATGTTTTCGGAAGTATTAAAACCGAGCGAAGAAATAATATTATATGATGAAATGTATGTCATTAAAGATATTAGGAAAAATCGGATTACAAAAGTAAGTAAGTTCGTTGATTTATAAAATAATTTTTTAGCTAAAATTTCGTTAAGGCAAGGAATTTGTATGAAAAGGATTAATAATTACATAATACAAGGATGATAAAAGTTTTCAGAATACGATTATATCTGCTGTTAATAACTGTGTTAATCAGCTCGAATTTGTTTTCCCAAAAAAAGATAAAAATGGTAATGATTAACGGCGGAACATTTGAAATGGGAAGCAACAGTAAGTCGTATAAAGATGAAAACCCGAAACATAAAGTAAAACTTGATACTTTTTATATGGCACAATACGAAATGTCTTTTGATGAATATGAAGCATTTTGTAAGGTTGCCGGTTTCAGCGACCCATACGGAAAATCCGGTTTTCCGGTAACTAATATTACCTGGGAACGTGCCGTAATGATGTGTAATTGGTTGAGCAGAAGAGACGGATATGATAAGGCGTATAAGATTACGAGAGACGAGAAAGCCGGAATTTTTGAA
>CAZCPV010000190.1:0-5854 GCA_964500765.1 uncultured Draconibacterium sp. | reverse complement strand
AAAACAGAGCTAAAATCGATACGTTATTTTTCCTTTCAGAAAAAAAGGAGTTCCGGGAATAAAATGAATTTCTTCAACCGGATTAACTTCATTTTTTAAACGAGTTAATATTGCAAATTGGGTTTCGTTCCAATCGGTATTAAACAAATTATCAATACTGAAGCCGACAGAGACTTTATGCCGGCTGTAATTAACAATAAAATCCGTTATAAAATACCCTTTTGCAACGATACTGTAATCCTCATTTGCCGGTCTGCTTTTCATGTATCTGTAATGAATACCGCCGGTTAAACCGAAATCAGTTTTAAACGACAAACCGCCGGTACTTGTTAAATCGGGTGCCAAAGGAATGTAATTTTGCCCTTCGGGTTCGTCAATACTTCTTCCGTAGCACCAATTCACGTTATTATTGAAGAACAACCACGGAAACAGTTGCCATCGTATCCCGAAATCGGCTCCCGTTCGTTGCGTTTTTCCGCTCGGCTCAACCACGCCTTCATCACCTACATATACAAATTCCTGCTCGAGAAAAATGTACCATAATCCGGCATCAACAATTACCGACGAAAAAGGTTTCCAAATAAATCCGACATCGCTGCCGTAGGATGCCGGCAACATTTTATTAACGTTTCCGGCAACAATCACACGCGTATCGTTGGAATGGAAGCCCTTACCGGATTTCAGATACAACTGAAAATTATGACTGTGATTATAAACAATATTAAATTTAGGACTGAAAATTACCTTACCCGCACTTTGCGAACTGTAAACCGTATCTAATAAATCTACATAATTGAAATTGAAAATATCAGCTCTCAAGGCAGCATTTATCATCCATCGGTTAAAATTAAAATAAGAATCGGCAAATCCGTATCCGTTTGTTTCATACACGTTTCCGAGTTTAATTTGTCCTAAAGTAATTTTTCGTTCTGCGGTGTGCGATAATTCATCGTTGAGTATTTGATTTTCAAGATATCCGATACCGTATTTCACGGTTAAGTCGAAATTTAAAAAATGATGTATCTTATTTAAAACAATATCACTGCCGAAAATTTGACGATTTTCTTTTTGTCTTATTTGGTCTCCGTTAATACTGTCGTGTAAGAAAAAAGTAAAATCGGAATACAACTCAAAGGCATATTTTGAGTAATAAAAATGTGATTTAACAAAACTGTTTTCGTCAATTTTATGATTATAATATAAATTAAAATTCGTCCTTCCGGTATATCCGCCTTCCGTATCGTCAATTGCACCGAAGCGCGTTATCAACCCTTCGTCAACGGCTCTTTGGGGAATTTGTCCCGAAGCATTCCATTTACTCGTAAAACAGGAAGCCGAAAAAATTAACTTATCACCCGAATTCAAATATGCCGAATATTTTCCGAATAAGTTTATTCTGCTGAAATCCTGCGGCGAATCAAATGCTCCGTCGGTTAAAAAAAATTCGCTTGCAAAATAAGCATTCTGATTATCGGTATTCAAAATTTTTATTAAAGACACATTTCGTAAGGTATTAAACATTCCGTATTCAACTGCTGTTGAGCTGTTTTCCAATTTATCTTTGGTTTTAAAATTAATATATCCGGTGGTGGAAAAATTTCCTTTATCGGCATAGTAACTCCCTTTTCCGAAATCAATTTTGTCAATTAATTCGGGAATAAGAAAATGCAAATCGGCATAACCCTGTCCGTGTGCATGCGAAACCATATTAACAGGCAATCCGTCAACGGTAATATCAATGTCTGTTCCGTGGTCGTCATCAAATCCTCTGAAAAAAATCTGTTCGGCTTTTCCGCCGCCGGCATGTTGTCCGATAAATAAACCGGGAACTTTCCGTAAAACTTCTTGTGATGAATTAATCGGTTTTAAATTCAAATCAATAGTTGAAATCACATTTAACGCTTTTAAATTCCCCGTAATAGTAACTTCTTTTATAGTATAAGGTTTCCGTTTAAAAACAATGGTTTGTAATTTTTGTAACTTTTCTTTTGTAATAAAAATCTTCTTTTGCTCGTAACCCAAGCAAATAATAACAACCGTATCTCCGGCATACGTATTCCCCAAAGAAAAAATACCTTCGGCATCCGAATGAGTGTGGTTCCCTTTTGTAATATTCTGAATATAAGCTTCTTCTACGGGAGATTTTAAAGCGTTTAACAATTTTCCTTTAAAGGTTTGTCCGAAAACAAAAACAGGCATCAACAATAAGATAAACAATGCAGAGTTTTTCATTTTTTAAAATTTTACAATTAATAACAGATAAAAGATTTAATATTTCAAAAAACCGAAATAAACCGGCAAATTGCCGAAATCGTAATTTTATTTCGAATAAAAAAAGAAATTTATGGAAAAAGATATAAAGATATAAGGAATTATCCGATTTAAAGAGTCATATAGGAAAGCAGAAAAAATTCATAAGAACAAAATTATTTAAAACTGAGAACAATCCAAACAATTCCTACGATTATTGCTGCCGAACCGCCGAAAATACGAAAGCCGGTTAAAAATTTTTGCCGATTTAAAGATGCCGCTTTGTGCGAAACCGTTCCGAGAGACCAAGCATAAACAGCCATTACGGCAACCGTACCTACGGCGAAACCTATAAGATAAGCAACGGCTTCCGCTTGTGAAGGCAGTGCCAATGCCGGCAAAACAATTAAAATATGATAGATACCGGCAAAACCGTGTAAAATACCGACAAATACGGCAGCTTTTACGTTTTTTGCTTCTTTATGTTTATGCTTGTTTTTATTCAAAAGTTTATAAAATGCCCACATTCCTATTATTACCAAAATAATACCGACAATAATTTCGCTGTATTCCGAAATCATTTTTACCGGAAACATTTCTCTGAAAAGGTAAAACAAACCGCCTATCAGGAGCAAACCCGTTGTATGCCCTATTCCCCAAGAAATTCCGATTATCCACGATTTCTTTTTATTTTCGATTGCCAAAGGCGTAACGGCTGCCAAATGATCCGGTCCCGTCATTACATGCGTTGCACTTGCAACTATTCCGAGTAAAAATGTAAGAAACATAACTTATAACTTTTAACTTTTAACTTTCTGCTTTGTTGTATCTGAAATACGCATTACAAGCACCTTCCGACGATACCATCGGTGAGCCCAAAGGATTTTCCGGTTTACATTCTTTCCCGAATGCCGGACATTCAAACGGTTTTTTTAATCCTTGCATAATTTCGCCGGCAATACAAACTTCCGGTTCGGGTTTTGACAATCCTTTTAAATCAAACAATTTTTCGGCATCAAAATCTTTGTATTTTTCTTTAACTTTTAAGCCGCTTTTCGGTATTTCACCAATTCCTCTCCATGTTTTATCCGTAATTTCAAAAACATCAAACATTGCCTTTTTTGCATGAATATTCCCCTCTTTTTTAACAAAACGCTTATATTCATTTTCAACAAAATACACATTATTTTCCAACTGTTTCACACAAGATAATATGCCTTTTAATATATCAACCGGCTCAAAACCCGTTACCGTAATCGGCGTTTTATATTTTTCGGCAATCGGAATATACTCTTCATATCCCATAACCGTACACACATGCCCGGCAGCTAAAAAACCCTGAATTTTATTTTCGGGGGAAGACAATATGGCATGCATTGCCGGCGGAACCGTAACATGCGAACTTAAAATCGAAAAATTATTTACCGAACGTCTTTTTGCCTCCAAAACCGACATAGCATTTGCCGGTGCCGTTGTTTCAAAACCCACGGCAAAAAATACAACTTTTTTATCCGGATTTTTTTCGGCAATAGTTACGGCATCAAGCGGCGAATAAACAATTCGTACATCTCCGCCTTCGGCTTTTATTTTCAATAAATCGGTTTCGGAACCCGGAACACGCAACATATCGCCGAAAGAAGTTAAAATTACCTCATCTTGACGAGCAATAAAATGCGCTTTATCTATAATTTCAAGAGACGTTACACAAACCGGACAACCGGGACCGTGAACAAGCGTAATTTCTTTCGGTAAAAAATCCTGCAAACGATATTTCATAATCGAATGTGTTTGCCCGCCGCAAATTTCCATTATCGTCCAAGGTCCGGTAACAACCGATTTTATCTCTTCCGCTATACTTTCAACGGTTTTTATATTTCTGTATTCATCAACGAATTTCATAAATATTTTTCTGCTTTATAAAATAAACTGTAAAATAAACCTGCCTGCCGGACGCTTTTTCGAAACTGCCCGCCGGACGCTTTTTCGAGACTGCCTGCCGGACTTCTTTCCGAGACAGCCCGCCGGACTGTCTCTACGGTTTCTTTGCAAATTTTAAATCTTCTGTTTTCTGCATTTTTTCAAATTCTTTTGCCGTTTTAAGAACTTCTTCGGCTTCGTCTTCATCAACAATACTTAAAGCCGTACCGACATGAGCCAAAATGTAATTTCCTTCCTTTGCTTCGGGCAACCACTGAATATTTATTTCTTTCATTGCTCCGCCGAAACTTACTTTTGCGGTTCTTAATCCGTCTTTTTCATAAATCGAAATTATTTTTCCCGGAATTGCCAAACACATAACTTTATTTTTTTATTTTTATAATATAAATATTTTTGCAGATGTACTTAATTTAAAATCTTATACAAAGATGCAACACATTTAAAAAACTAAATATGAGAAAAATCATATATACCCTTTTTTTATTAACAATTTTGCTTTCCGGAAATTTTAAGTTCGGATTTGCTCAAAAAGATACAAGTGTAATCGTCAATGATACAACCATATACATAAGCGACAGTATTCCCGTATTAAAACCGGATACCGTTGAAAATAATACAATGTCATTACTTTTTATCGGCGATGTTATGGGACACGGGCCTCAAATTCGTTCGGCATACAATCCGAAAACAAAAAGTTATACTTACGACACGGTTTTTTATTATATGAAAAACATACTGTCCGAACCCGACTTTACGATTGCAAATTTGGAGGTTACGCTGGCAGGTCCCGTATATAAAGGTTATCCGCAATTCAGTTCGCCCGATGCTTTGGCTGAAGCCGGGAAAAATGCAGGAATTGACCTTTTCGTAACGGCAAATAATCATTGCTGCGACAGGCGTTTACACGGACTTAACAGAACTATTGACGTATTGGACACTTTACATATTTTGCATACCGGAACATTTAAAAATAAAGAAGCAAGAGATACAACAAATCTTATAATTCTTGAAAAAGACAGTATAAAAGTCGGAATTTTAAATTACACATACGGCACAAACGGAATACCCGTACCGAAACCCGCTGTTGTTAATCTTATTGATACGGCTGTAATGCACACGGATATCGACAATGCAAAAAAAGACAGTTTGGATAAATTAATTATTGTTTTGCATTTCGGTACGGAATATCAATCGCATCCTAACACGATGCAAAGAAAGTTAGTTTCGTTTTTATTTGAAAAAGGAGTTGATATTGTTATCGGTTCGCATCCGCACGTAATACAAAAAATGATGTATTTACCCGGAAACGACAGCATAAAAGAGCATTTTGTCGCTTATTCACTGGGAAATTTTGTTTCGAATCAACGAAAAACAAAAACCGACGGCGGTGTACTTGCAAAAATTGTTTTGAAAAAAGAAAACGGAAAAACTTTTATTGATACCTGCAATTATATTCTGACATGGGTATATAAAAAACCTCGCTATTCGGGCATATACGATTATTTTATATTGCCTGCCGCCGAATACGAAAACAAAAAATCTTTTTTCAAAAACTCGGCTGATTTTGAAAAAATGAAACTTTATCTCAAAAATTCACGAACATTATTGAATAAAGAAAATATGAATACGGAAGAATATCAGTTTAAAAAGCAGAATTCAAGTCACT
>CAZCPV010000189.1:0-5882 GCA_964500765.1 uncultured Draconibacterium sp. | reverse complement strand
TTTTATCCGCAGTTTTATATTTTTTACGATAAATCCATGCTGCAAGAGCACCTGTCGCCGCACCGAATAAATGTCCTTCCCAAGAAATGCCTTTTTGTCCGGGAATTATACCCTGCAATAAAGCACCGCCGTATAAAATAATAATAATAACGGCAATAATTATTGATTTTGCACTTTTCCTGAAAATTCCGCTGAACAATAAAAATCCGATATAGGCAAAAATAACTCCGCTGGCTCCGATATGGTCGGTTCCGCTTCTGCCGAAAAGCCATACGGCAAATCCTCCGACAATTACGGAAAAGATACTTACCGGAACATATAATTTTTTATAAAATTGAAGAATAACAAAAGTTAATATCAGGAGCGGAATTGTATTTGAAATTAAATGTCCCCAGTTTAAATGTAAAAAAGGAGAAAAAATAATTCCGATTAAACCGTACACTGTTCGCGGGCGGATACCGAATTGATTAAAATCCGTAAAGAAGAAGATTTTGTTTAAAATGAAAACAATCCAAATTATTCCGGTAACCCATAAAGTTGTTGTTAAATTTTTTTTCATTGATACTTTATTATAAGGTGTTAAGCGTTTATTCTTCATCAAATATAGATATTTTTAGTCAAATCAAAATTATTTTTTAATATTTGTTATTTAAATTTAACTCACTTCAAATGAAAAAAATTCTTATTATAACAATCGTTTCGCTTTTTGCGTTCAATTTATTTGCACAAAAAAATCCGCTTTGGCTGCGTTATCCGGCAATTTCTCCCGACGGCAAAACCATTGCTTTTGAATATAAAGGCGATATTTATAAAATTTCCGTAAACGGCGGAACGGCAACGGCAATAACCCAAAATGATGCATACGATTTTAAACCCGTATGGTCGCCCGACGGCAAAACCATTGCTTTTGCATCAGACCGTTACGGAAATTTTGATGTTTTTACGATTTCTGCCGAAGGCGGTGTGCCGAAACGTTTGACCTATTATTCCGGTAAGGAAACTCCGAATTCGTTTACGCCCGACGGCAGTAAAATTCTGTTTAAAGCAACTGTTGAAGACCCGTTGGGAAATGTGAGTTTCCCGAGAAGTTATATAAGTGAACTGTATGAAGTTCCGGTAAACGGAGGGGCGATAAAACAAATATTGTCAACACCGGCGGAGGAAGCAAAATATTCAAAAGACAAGAGCAAAATTATTTATCAGGATTGTAAAGGTCCCGAAAATTATTGGCGAAAACATCACAGGTCTTCAATTACGAGAGATATTTGGATGTATGACGCAAATTCCGGAAAGCATACTAAAATTACGAGTTTTGCCGGAGAAGATCGCTTGCCTTCTTTTTCGTCGGACGAAAAATATATTTATTACACAAGCGAACAATTTAATAACACCTTTAATGTTTGCAAACTCGAACTTAACAATCCGAAAAATATTTCACAGATTACAAAATTTGAAAAAAATCCGGTTCGCTTTCTTACGGTTTCAGAAAATAACGATTTGTGTTTTACTTACGACGGTGAAATATATGTTACGAAAGAAGGACAAAAACCGAGAAAAGTTCAGATTACGATTTATTCGGATGTGAAAGAAAATCCGGAAAAATATATAACGGCACGTTCGGGAATTACCGAAATGGCTGTATCGCCCGACGGAAAAGAAGTTGCTTTTATTACCAGAGGAAACGTGTTTGTTACTTCAAGCGATTATTCCACAACCAAGCAAATTACTTCTACGCCGGAGCAAGAGCGGTCGGTAAGTTTCAGCCCCGACGGAAAAGCAATTTTGTATGCTTCCGAAAGAAACGACAGTTGGAATATCTATCAAACAAAAATTGTAAATAAAGACGAAAATAATTTCATTTTTGCAACCGAATTGAAAGAAGAACCGCTTCTTACAAGTAAGGAAGAAGAATTTCAGCCGAGCTATTCGCCTGATGGTAAAGAAGTTGCTTATCTTGAAAATCGTACGACTTTACGTGTGCTGAATTTGGCAAGCAAAAAAACAAGAACCGTTCTTAACGGGAATTATAATTATTCGTATTCCGACGGTGACCAAGATTATAAGTGGTCGCCCGACGGCAACTATTTTTTGGTAAGTTATTCGCCCAATACCTTATTTTCGAATGATATCGGTTTGGTAAAAGCCGACGGCAGCGAAAAACCGCAAAATTTAACCCAAAGCGGCTATTCCGACACCAATCCGAAATGGGTATTGAAAGGAAAGGGTATGATTTGGATGTCGGACAGAGAAGGGTACAGGAGCCACGGCAGTTGGGGCTCGTACAGAGATGTTTACGCCATGTTTTTTACACAAGATGCTTATGATAAATTTCGATTGTCGGAAGAAGAATATAAATTTTTGAAAGAAAAAGATAAGAAAAAAGATAAAAAAGACGACGGCAAAAAAGAGGATAAAAAGAAATCAAAAAAAGGGAAAAAAGACACAAAAAAAGAGGATAAAAAGAAAGTTGAGCCGATAAAAATCGAAAAAGCCGGATTGGAAGACCGAATTGCCCGATTAACTATTAATTCGTCGGCGATTTCGGATATGGTTTTGTCGCCCGACGGTGATAAATTATATTATCTTACTCGTTTTGAAAAAGGTTATGACCTTTGGGTTAACGATTTGCGAAAACATCAAACAAAATTAGCAAAAAAATTATCGGGTTACGGCGGAAATTTAATTATTGATAAAGACGGTAAAAATTTGTTTTTATTTTCCGGCGGACAGATGATAAAAATTAAAACATCCGATTTCTCGAAAAAACCAATTTCATTTAAAGCCGAATATTATTTGAATAAAAGTGCCGAACGCAGCTATATGTTCGACCATGTGTGGCGCGAAATGTACGAAAAATTCTATAAAAAAGATATGCAGGGCGTTGACTGGGCGTATTATAAAACCGTTTATGCAAAATTTTTGCCTTATATCGACAATAATTACGATTTTTCGGAAATGTTGAGCGAAATGTTGGGTGAATTAAACGCTTCACATACCGGCAGCGGATATCGTCACAGCGATAAATCGGGCGATAAAACGGCATCCTTGGGAATTATTTATGATATGAATTATTCCGGTAAGGGAATTAAAATATCGGAAATTATTGATAAAAGTCCGATGTTGCGAACCGAGCACAAAATTAAATCCGGATTTGTTATAGAAGAAATTGATAATAAGCCGATAACGGATAATCAATCTTATTTCAGATTATTAAACCATAAGGCAGGGAAAGATATTTTGCTGAAAATTAAAGACGTTTCAAAAAATAAAACTTATGTTGAACGCGTTCAGCCGATTTCTTTGCGTAAAGAAAATGATTTGTTGTACGAGCGTTGGGTAAGAAATCGCAGAGCGGAAGTTGAAAAACTTTCCGGCGGTCGCTTGGGTTATGTTCACGTAAGGGGTATGAACAGCGAAAGTTTCAGAAAAGTTTATTCGGAATTGCTCGGAAAAGAATTTCACAAAGAAGCGGTAATAATTGATACGCGATACAATCACGGCGGTTGGTTGCACGATGATTTGGCAACGCTTTTAAGCGGGAAAAAATACATAACATTCAGTCCGAGAGGGCATAAGTTCGGCTACGACCCGATGGGAAAATGGATTAAACCGTCTGTTTTGCTGATGTCGGAAGGGAATTATTCCGACGGATACGGTTTTCCGTATGCATACACGGCTTTGAAAATCGGAAAAACGGTCGGTATGCCGATTCCCGGAACGATGACTGCCGTATGGTGGGAAACATTGCAGGATAATTCGGTATATTTCGGAATCCCGCAGGTAGGGGCTTTGGATATGAAAGGAAAATATCTTGAAAATCAACAATTGGAACCGGATTATAAGGTTTTAAACGATTATGATATTATTACAAAAGGCAGAGACCAACAATTGGAAAAAGCAGTTGAAGTGCTGCTTACGGAATTGGGGAAAAAATAATTTATCAAGCTTTCCGAGTCTTTAAGACTTGGAAAGTCTCCTATTCATTGTCCGAAAATTTCGAAGGTAAAGTTTTTTGTGCTTTGGCACCGAGTTCTTTCAATTTTTTTACTTGTCCGATAATATTGCCTCTGCCTTCGGTCAGTTGGTTAAATGCCGTATCGTAACTTTTTTGCGTGCGTTTGATATTTGTCCCGATATCTTCCAAATTTTCGATAAACGAAACAAATTTATCGTGTAAAAGTCCGCCTCTTTCAGCAATTTCCAAGGCATGTTTGTTTTGCTTATCGCGGTTCCATAAATCGGCAATAAGTTTTAATGCGGCAATTAAGTTTGTGGGGCTTATCAGCAACACTTTTTTCTTGTAGGCATAATTCCAGAGTTCGGGTTCTTTTTTCATTGCCAGCAGGTATGCCGGTTCTACCGGAATAAACATCATTACGAAATCCAACGATTCGGTATATGAATCGTAACTTTTGGCACTTAACTCGTCGATATGGCTTTTTACGGAATGGATGTGTGCTTTCAGAAAATTGTTTATTTCATTTTCGTCTTCGGCGGAATTGTATCGTTCATAAGCTGTTAAACTGACTTTGGAGTCGATAATTACGGTTCTTCCGTCGGGATATTTCAATATAACATCGGGTTGTAATTTTTTGCCGTCGGGTGTTTTTATTGTTTTCCCGGTTTCGTCACGCAAAAATTCCTGAACAAAAAATTCACGTCCTTTTTCGAGCCCCGAATTTTCGAGTATGCTTTCGAGAATCATTTCGCCCCAGTCGCCTTGCGTTTTTGACGAACCTTTCAGTGCTTTTGTCAAATTATTTGCTTCTTCGCTTATTTTGTTGTTCAATTCAACCAGCTCTTTTATTTTTTCTTCCAATGAAAAACGTTGTTTGGATTCTTTGTCGTAGGTTTCTTCAACTTTCTTTTTAAATTCTTTGATATTTTCGCCCAAAGGTTCGAGCAATGTTTTTAGATTTGTTTGATTTTGTTCGGTAAATTTCTTGCTTTTTTCTTCCAATATACTGTTTGCCAGAACCTTAAATTCATCGCTGAATTTTTTGCCTATTTCTTCGAGTTCGGCTTTTTGGGTTTGCAGTTTTTCGTTAAGATTTTTATTTTTTTCTTCGAGAGAAATTTTTTCGGCTGTCAGTTGCGAAATATTTTTATTTAAAAATTCGGAATTTTCGATAAGCTCTCGAATTTCATTTTTAAGTTCTTCGTTTTCTTCGGTTTTATTTTCTAATTTGGTTTGTTCGGAAGAAAATTGTTTGTTGAGTTCCGAAAATTTATCTCTGAAAGCGTTTAATTCTTCTTTCAAAACAGTAATTTCATCTTCGTTTTTCCTGATTGTTTCAAACGCCGTCGTAAGTTTATAATCGGCAATTTCTTTTTCTTTTTTCAGCGTATCAAATTCGGTTTTTGCAACCGTTGTTTTTTTTTGCAGCAGCGAAGCGATAAACCAACCGGCTGCCAATCCGATAATAAGCGAGAGTAAGGGGATAATTGTTTCCATAAAGCAAAGATAAAATAAAAAAGGATTGCCGACTTGACAATCCCTTATGAAAAAGAAAATTTATTTTTAAGAATTAATCATTGCGGCATATTCCGTGTCGGACATTAAATCATCGGCTTCGGAGGCATCTTTAACGGAAATTTTAATAATCCAACCTTCACCGTAGGGGTCTGAGTTGATTAGTTCGGGTGTGTCTTCCAACTTGTCGTTAAATTCAAGGACTTCGCCGGAAACAGGCATAAAAATATCGGAAACGGTTTTTACGGCTTCTATTGTTCCGAATGTTTCGCCTTTTTCAATTTCTTCGCCCGCGGTTTCTACTTCAACAAAAACGATATCGCCGAGTTCGCCTTGTGCAAAATCGGTAATGCCGACAAATGCTTCTTCGCCTTCAATTCTTAACCATTCGTGGTTTTTTGTATATTTT
>CAZCPV010000188.1:0-5965 GCA_964500765.1 uncultured Draconibacterium sp. | reverse complement strand
AAAAAACGAACACTACTTATGCCTTCTTTCGTATTCCGAATACAAGCTGATTTCTTCTTTCATCATACGTTGCCTTAAAGTTGAAATTAATTTTGCCGTATCTTTGGCAAAGTCGTCATCAAATTTTCCGCCGGAATATTTTTCAATATAATATAGAGCAAATTCAGATGTTTCTGCCCAATCTTTGGCAAAAAAATCTAATTTTGACCGTAAAGAACTGTTATTTTCTGCTTCTTTTTCCAAAAAAGGGTATAAATATTTATCCTCTTTCTCAATATGGGCAAGAATTAAATCTTTTAATTTACTGACAAATTCCGATCTTTTTTCTAAACTGGCGATATAGTCAAAAACATTATCGGATAATTTCCTCAATGCATTATGATCGGTAACTAAATCGTTTATAAGATTTTCCATTTATTTTGTTCGTTTTTTTTCAAATACAATGATAGTACAAAAAAACCGAAAAGAAAAACATTTTATTATCTTCTTTTCGGCTATACTCCTTATTATCAGCTTATTCTGCAATACAAAAACTTGTATTTCAACAAGATGACTTGCGAACAAAAGTTAACAATTTATCTTAAAATTCCTTTGGAAATAACTAAACGTTGAACTTGATTTGTACCTTCATAAATTTGGCATAATTTAGCATCACGCATCATTTTTTCAACACCGAAACTGCGGGTATATCCGTCGCCGCCCATTACTTGAACAGCATCTGTTGTTACTTCCATTGCCACATCCGAAGCATAATATTTTGCCATTGCCGAATAGGTTCCGGGCGATTTAAAACCTTGCTCGTAATACCAAGCGGCTTTCCAAGTCATCAGTCGGGCAAGTTCCACTTTTGTAGCCATTTCGGCAAGCATAAACGAAACGCCTTGGTTTGCCGTTACGGGTTTTCCGAATTGAATTCTGTTTTTTGCCCATTCTTTTGAAATTTCATAAGCCGAACGTGCAATACCGACACTTAATGCCGCAACGCCGGTTCTTGTGCGGTCAAATGTTTTCATACCTATTATAAAGCCCTCGCCTTCTCTGCCGAGAATATTTCCTTTCGGAATTTCTACGTCATGAAATTTAATTTCACTTTGTACCGAACCTCTTTGTCCCATTTTATCCAAGCGTGAAACAATTTCAACACCCGGAGCATCGGTCGGAACAATAAAGCAAGACAAACTTCTGGCTCCTCTTTCGGGGTCGGCTTGTGCAAAAACGGTTAAATATTTTGAGACTTCTCCGTTGGTAATAAATCGTTTGTGTCCGTTAAGAATGTATTTATCGCCTTTTAATATCGCATTTGATTTAATTCCGGCAACATCCGAACCGGCATTCGGTTCTGTCAAACAATAAGCAACAGCGGCTTTTTCTTCAACAATTTCGCCCATAAATTTTTTCAATTGCTCATCGGTAGCTGCAATAAGCCAAGGGGTTAAGGCAAGCATATTGGCATCAATGCTGATTCCTATACCGGCACAAGCCGCTCCGAGTTCTTCCGACCCGAGTTGTGCATCAAAAATATTTAAGCCCTCGCCTCCGAACTTTTTCGGAATTTGTGAATTCATCAAACCGGCATCATACGCTTTTTTAACAACTTCCCACGGAAATTCACCCGATAAATCGTATTTTGCTCTTACCGGCACAATAACATTTTGTGCAAAATCTCTGTATTTTTCAACAATTGCCTGTTGTTCTTTTGTTAATGAAAAATCTACCATAATTATCTGTTTTTTAGTAATTTATAAATTCTAATACTTGTTTTTTTCTAATATATTTTGAAATACCGAAACTTTTATTTCATCATATTTGTCATAATGTATTGCCGACTTAATAAGTATTCCTTCCGGAATATGATTTACCAATATTTCCCATTTTTTTTGATCTAATGATTTTACAAAAAAGGCAAAGGAATGAGAGAAAGAATTTGCCGGAAGATATTTGAAATACATATCCGCAATAGAATGTAACATATCAACATAAGGTTGCAAATCGGTTGTAGTGGATTCGGCTTCGCTGTCAATCCAAACAATAGGAACTTTAGCTATGGATTCTCTTTTAAATTTATCTGTTTTTATCAATAATTCGATATCGAAAGCAAATTTTTTTTCAAAATTATGAAGAATAATTTTATTAACAATTTCTGCTCTGAATGCTTTAAACCCGCATTGCGTATCGGTAATATAATTTAAACGGCGAATCATTCTTTTCCACAGATAGATAAACAATTTCCCGCGATTATTTCGGGTTCCCGGTTTCAATACAACAGAAGCATCTTCTCTTCGCGAAGCTATTGCTGCATATTTTCCGTCTTTAATTATAGGTTCGGCTAATAAACCGATTTGCCCGAGATGGGTTGACAAATCGGCATCCGTATATATTATAATATGATTTTTAATGTTTTTTTCGGCAGCATACCACATACCGTACTCTATTGCACCGCCTTTTCGACTGTCATCCGTTGTTTTAAGACCTTCAACAACTTTTAATTTTTTATCGATTGCATCTTGTAAATAAAGAACTTTTACATTATTTCCGGAATAACGTTCTTTCAGTATTTTTTCGGCAATTTTTCCGCTGTTTTCCGGGCAACCGTCGTCAACAACCAACATATCCCATGTAATATCCGGAAAATCTTTTGTTAAATTTTCTAATTGTTTAATTTTTCTGATTAAAAAATCTTCACCGTTGGGATGTTCCTGCTTTGTAAGAATACGGTTATGTTCTTTATAAACAGCAAAAACAATCGTAAAATGAAACCCTTGTTTTAATTCCGATAATATTTTTTTTGACAGAGAAATTTTAACGGCAAGATGTGTCGAAAAACTATATTTATTTCTCAATTTTATGGTTTCTTTCTCTATTTTTCTTAATTCTTCAAGTGAATTTGCTTTAAGAAACAAGCGGTTTGCCAATTCCTCAACTTTTTCATTTTGAAGTTCATCTGTTAAATCAAGCTTTTGCGATTGATTTTTCTGCTCAAATGATTTAATTATTTCCGCTAAATTCATTAAAAAAATATTGAAACGCTAAATTACAAAAAATAAGTTTTCTTTAAGAATAAAATGTTAAAATCAATTTTCTTTTTCCTCCGTAATTTCGAAATTCGCAAAGATAAATCCCTTGCCAAGTTCCTAAATTTAATTTTCCGTTTGTAACCGGAACGGTAACAGAACTCCCTGTTATACTTGCTTTTATATGAGCAGGCAAGTCATCACTTCCTTCAAAAGTATGTTTATAAAAATTTTGATTTTCGGGAACTAAATTATTAAAAACACTTTCAAAATCTTCTCTTACGGTATAATCGGCATTTTCGTTTATCGTTAAACCCGCCGACGTATGTTTAATAAAAACGGTAAGAATTCCGTTCCCTTTCAATTCCGGCATTTCGGATAACAGGATATCCGTGATTAAATGAAAACCTCTCTTAAAAGCGGGTAAAATTATTTCTTTTTGAATAACCACAAGACTTATATTTTTAGATTATTTTTGCAATATTTTAAAATTAAAACAGTTTATTTAAACAACAAAATTAATTATATGTTTCTTAAGAAAATATTTCTTTTTACTTTATTTTTTTCATTATCCGGTTTTTTATTTTCACAAACGGTTAAATTATACGGAACCGTTAAAGACGAACAAAACAAAGCACTTCCGTACGTAAATATTTTTACGAAAGACAATAAATATCATGATGTTACGGATTCATTAGGCAGATTTTCTTTTCGACTCCCCGATTCTTACGAATTTATTTATTTCCGATTTTTAAACGACGAGCCGTTAAAAATAAACATTCCGAAAGATAAAAACGAAATAAAAATGAGTGTCACTTTAGGAGCAACAAATAAAATTGAAGATGTTGTCATTGAGGCAGATAAAGTTAACGCAACAGGAATTATTTCGGTTGAAGCCAAAATATCGGAAGTGCTGCCGTCAGTTTCGGGAGGTATAGAAAGTTTGATAAAAACGGAATTGGGAGTTGCCGGTTCAAGAAATGAATTAAGCTCAAAATATTCGGTAAGAGGCGGAAGTTTTGACGAAAATTTGGTTTACGTTAACGGTATCGAAATTTACCGTCCGCAATTAATTCGTTCCGGACAGCAGGAAGGGCTGAGTTTTATAAATCCGAAAATGGTTTCGGAAGCAAAATTTTCTTCCGGCGGTTTTGAAGCGAAATACGGCGGTAAACTTTCATCGGTTCTTGATATTTCATACAAACATGCCGATAAAAACAAATTTTCCGCTGATGCAAGTTTGCTCGGCGGTTCTTTATTTTACCAACGATTAAGCAAAAATAAAAAATTAAGTATCTTATCCGGTTTCAGATACAAAACAACGAGATATCTTTTAAAATCACTTGAAACAGCCGGCGACTACGACCCTAAATTCATTGATTTTCAAACATATATAAGTTACAAAATAAATCCGAAAACAGATATTCGTTTTTTAGGAAATATTTCCGACAACCGATTTAATTTTATTCCTGAAAGCGGAACTACAAATTTCGGAAGTATCGAAAAACTTCTCTCGTTAAGCGTGTACTATACCGGTCAGGAAACCGATCGATTTTACTCAAATACGGGTGTTTTATCTTTCAATTTTCATCCGAATAAAAATTTGAATTACGCCGTAAATTTATCGGCCTATTCGGCAAATGAAAGCGAAAAATTTGATATTATCGGATTCTACGATTTAAACCAACTGAACAACGATATAGGAACAGAGAATGCCGGAGACAGCACATTAAATCTCGGGAACGGAGCATTTATGCAACATGCACGCAACTACCTTTTAATAAACGGATTACAGGCAACACAAACGGGCTATTTAAAAAAAAATAACCATTACTTAAATTGGGGACTTATTTATAAATACGACCGCATAAATGACAATATTGACGAATGGAATTTATTGGATTCCGCAAGTTATTCCGTACCGAAAAATAATAACCGGCTGACTCTTAACGAAAATATAAAATCTGAAAATCCGCTTGTAAACAGCCGTTTCACAAGCTATGTACAGGACAAATATTTAATACAAGATTATTTGATGCAATATGAATTTATCGGCGGTTTACGATTTCATTATAATACCTTGGGTAACGAATTTCTTTGGAGTCCTCGCATGGCAATTGCGGCAAAATCATTAGGCAAAAACAAGCATGTTTTTCGATTTTCGTCGGGTATTTTTTACCAGCCGGTTTTTTACAGAGAAATAAGACGATTTGACGGAAGCATTGCCGACAATAAAAGTGCACAAAAATCAATACATTTTGTTTTGGGACATAATTTCCGGTTTCGTGCACTCGGAAGAAATTTTAAACTTTTTACGGAAATTTATTATAAAAAATTAGAAAATATTATTCCGTTCGAAATGGACAATATTCGGGTAAAATATTATGCCGACACCCGAACATCGGGCTGCGTAAAAGGAATTGACACTAAAATAAAAGGTGATTTTGTTCCGGGAATTGATTCGTGGTTCAGCTTGTCTTTTCTGAAAACGGAAGAAAAGGTTTCGTTACCGGACAGTTCGTTTTACATTCCTCGACCTACCGACCAAAGAGTTACGGCAAACCTTTTTGTTCAGGATTATTTGCCCGGTAATAAAAATTTTAAGGCCTATTTGAATTTTGTTTTCGGTACGGGTTTTCCGTTCGGCGAGCCGAGAAATATTGCAAATAAAGCACAATACCGTTCTTTTTCGTACCAAAGAGTTGATTTGGGTGCTTCTGCAATTTTGCTGAAAGAAAACAAAAATTATAAAATAAAATTCTTCAATTATTTTAAATCGGTTTGGCTTACGGTTGAAGTTTTTAATATGCTGGACATTGAAAATACCATTTCTTACCGCTGGATTCATGTTGTTCCGAACTCGTCCGTAGCAGCTAATGATATTAACAACAATTTTCCGGTTCCGTACAAGCTTACGGGAAGACGATTTAATTTAAAACTGTCTGTTAAAATCT
>CAZCPV010000187.1:0-6002 GCA_964500765.1 uncultured Draconibacterium sp. | reverse complement strand
ATTTTGCCGAACCGGATGAAAAAGAAGATATTATAGGCATGTGGGATGAACAAATCGACGGACTTAAACATACATTGGGCGTTTAATATTCCGCTGTGTATTAAAAGTCATTTTATACAAAAAAATAATGAAACAAATTCTAAAATAAATTACTTCTTTCAATAATAAAAGAATAAAAATCGAAGTTTTAAGGATATTTAATACAGTTTCCGAATGATTTTATTCTTTTTTTCTATTTTTGTCCTTAAAATATTATAATCCGTGAAAAAAGTTCACAGCTTAATCGTTAAATCGTTTGTCGGACCGTTTTTTGTTACTTTTGCTATTTCATTATTTTTCCTTTTAATGCAATTTATATGGGTTTGGGTTGATGAATTAATCGGTAAAGGTCTAAACATCAGCATTATCCTTAAAATTTTGTATTATGCCGCCGCTTGGCTTGTACCAATGGCATTGCCGCTGGCAGTATTACTTGCATCCGTTATGACTTTCGGAAATTTAAGCGAACATTTCGAACTGACGGCGATGAAAACATCCGGAATTTCTTTATGGCGAATTATGAGCCCGTTAATTTATTTTATTGTTGCTTTAAGTATCGGAGCTTTCTTCTTTTCAAATAATGTATTGCCTTATACCAATCTGAAATACGCTCAATTACTCTATGATATTTCAAGAAAACGTCCTGAAATGAGTATAAAATCAGGGGTATTTAATAATGAAATTGACGGTTACAGTATAAAAGTCGATAAAAAAAATACGGAAACCGGAATGATGTACGGGTTCATGATTTATGACCATACAAAAAGAAAAGGAAATAAAAAAGTAACGGTTGCCGATTCCGGTCAAATAAATATTACGACAGACCAAAGAAATATGATTGTTACCCTGTATAACGGCAGCAACTACAACGAAATGAAAGAAAAAAATCCCCCTAAAAGAGAATATCCTTATCGGCGGGATAAATTTTCCGAAGAAACTATTATTTTTAAATTACCGGATAACAGCTTAAAAAAAAGTAATGACAGAATGTTCAGAAAACATTATGAAATTATGAATACTTCCCAACTTTCCGTAGTCATTGATTCATTAAGTAAAGAATATAAACTTCGAAAAGATCAATTTCAGGACAGATTATTGGAATACAATTACTTTAAATACGAACCCAAAGTAATTAATAAAAAAGACTCTTTTTTATATCAAAAAGATTCAATAAGAAAATACAGAGCACCGGAAAAGCTGTCAACAATTTTTAATTTAGATGATATTTATAAAAATCTGAATAATAAGGACAAATTAGCCGTCATCAGAGGAGCATCAAAATCCGTAAAAATAATACGCTCAAACATTGAAAACAACGGACAATCGCTTACGAACCGGTTAAAATGGCTGAGAAAACATCAATTGGCTTGGTATAAAAAATTCTCTTTATCATTTGCTTGTTTGGTATTTTTCTTTATCGGTGCACCTCTGGGAGCCATTATCAGAAAAGGCGGGTTCGGTTTACCCTTTTTAGTTTCTATAGTATTATTTATGTTTTATTACATATTGATGGTAATGGGCGAAAAAGCCGCTGTTGAAAATGTTTTACCGGTTTTTGCCGGTGCATGGTTGGCTTCGGGCATATTATTTCCGCTCGGTGTTTTTATTACCTACAAAGCTACAAAAGATTCAAAAATTGTAAATACGGAACAAATCGAAGCTGTTCTTAAATTTTTGGGAAATATTTTAAGACTCGGAAAATAATCATAAAGTGAATATTCTTCAACTGTTTAACAAAATACCCTACCCCCTTAAAGACGGAGGTTCCGTAGCGGTATTCAATTTATCCGAAGGTTTTGCCCGTGCCGGTCATCGGGTTGATTTGTTATGTATTAATACAAAAAAACACTATGTTCGCATTGAAAATTACAAAAAAGAAATTCCCGAAAATATTAACATTTATTCCGTTGATATTACTACCGATATAAAATTTATTCCGCTTATAAAAAACCTTTTATTCTCAAAACTTCCGTACATTGCCGAACGGTTTATTTCCGAAAAATACGAAACCGAGCTTATAAAACTTCTGCAAAAAAACAGCTATGACATAGTTCAAATCGAAGGACTGTATATGCTTCCTTATATTAAAACCGTAAAAAAATATTCCGATGCAATCACTTCATTCAGAGCACATAATATTGAACATGAAATATGGCAACTGAACCTGAAACAAGAAAAAAATATCCTGAAAAAATTATACCTGAAAAATCTGACAAGCCGACTTAAAAAATTCGAAATATCCTTGCTTAATAAATACGACATCCTAATTCCGATAACCGAAAGAGACGGAAAAATTTTCGAAAAACTCAGCAATACGAAACCGATACATATCAGCCCTACGGGTATAGAGTCAGAAAAATACCGTAAAAAAGAACCGGATTTTTCAAAAATAAAGCTGTTTCATCTCGGCTCTTTGGATTGGATTCCGAATATCGAAGGATTGCTGTGGTTTTTAAAAAACAGCTGGACAAAAATAAACAAAATAAATCCCGATTTAACATTTACCCTTGCCGGAAGAAATGCTTCATCCGAATTTGAAAAACAAATTAAATTATACAAAAATATTGTTTATAAAGGTGAAATTGAAAATGCCCTTGATTTTATGAATCGGCACAATATAATGATTGTCCCTTTGCTTTCGGGCAGCGGAATGCGTATAAAAATTATCGAAGGAATGGCTTGCGGAAATGTAATTATCACAACATCGAAAGGAGCCGAAGGTATTCCGGCAAGAAACAATAAAGAAATTTTAATTGCCGATACCCCCGAAGATTTTATCCGGCACATTACACAAACCCTTAATGAAAAAGAAAAAATAAAACAAATATCCGATGCGGCAAAACAGTTTATTTCCGTTAATTTTGATAATTTTGCAATCTCAAAATCATTATTGAGTTTTTATATAAATACTATTAATAATTAAATGAATCCGATTATTATTTTTTTCTGGATATTGCTTTTAACTATAATATATACTTATATCGGGTATCCGATAATTTTATTCTTTATAGTTAAAATAAAAAAACTTTTTTTTTATGAGAAAGAATATAAAACTGAATACTATCCGTCAGTTACTCTTTTTATAGCAGCATACAATGAAAAAGATTATATTGATAATAAAGTTAAAAATAATCTCAATTTAGATTACCCAAAAGAAAAAATAAAGCAAATATGGGTAACCGACGGATCAAATGACGGGACTCCTGAACTTCTGAAAAAATATAAAGATGTAAAAGTGTATCATGAAGAAAAAAGAAACGGTAAAATAGGAGCAATAAATAGAGGAATGCAATTTATTGATACTCCGATTGTAATTTTTACCGATGCAAACACTTTGTTAAATAAAGATGCTGTAAAACAAATTATAAAATTATTTCAAGACCAAAAAACAGGATGTGTAGCCGGAGAAAAACGAATTCATTCAAAATTGGCCGATACAGCAATAAATTCAGGTGAAAATATCTATTGGAAATTTGAAAGTACTATAAAAAAATGGGATGCAGAACTTTATTCTGCAGTAGGTGCAGCAGGAGAACTATTTGCAGTAAGAACAAAACTTTTTGAAAAAGTTGAAGCTGATACTATCTTGGACGATTTTATAATTTCATTAAGAATAGTTAAAAAAGGATATAGAATAAAATACGCACCTGATGCTTATGCTGTTGAAACAGCTTCTGCAAACATTAATGAGGAACTGAAACGAAAAATCAGAATTTCGGCAGGAGGAATACAGTCAGTTTTTAGATTAAAAGAACTATTAAATCCTTTTAAATACGGTATTTTTAGTTGGCAATTTTTATCACATAAAGTATTAAGGTGGCTGTTCGTTCCTTTCTCATTCCCTTTATTATTTATTTTCAACCTATTAATTATCATATTTTATCCGAACAATTCAGGATTTAATGTTTATCATATAAGTATTATTATTCAAATCTTATTAATCATTTTTATCATTACAGGCAGTATTTTAAAAAACACTAAAACAAAAAAAAAAATTATATTCATCCCTTATTACATTTACATTATGAATTACTCTGTTTGGGCAGGACTGTACAGGTTTATTAAAGGAAAACAAAGTGTTAATTGGGAACGTGCAAAGAGAGGATCAAACACATAAAAAAACATTAATTATCTATAATAAAACAATGGCAAAAGAAAAATTAAACAATATAGAAGAAGCAATTGAGGCAATAAAACACGGCGAAATAATTATTGTAGTAGATGACGAAGACAGAGAAAATGAAGGCGATTTTATAACTTCTGCCGAATTGATTACGCCCGAAAAGGTTAATTTCATGGCAACCCACGGCAGAGGACTTATTTGTGCTGCCGTGCCGGAAACACGCTGTGTTGAGTTGGATTTAGAACTGATGATAGGCAAAAAAACAAACACTTCGCTGCACGAAACACCTTTTACCGTATCCGTAGATTTAATCGGAGACGGCTGCACAACGGGTATTTCGGCTTCCGACCGCTCAAAAACCATAAAAGCTCTTGTTGACCCGAAAACAAAACCGTCTGATTTGGCACGCCCCGGACACATTTTTCCGCTTAAAGCGAAAAACATGGGCGTTTTAAGACGAACCGGACATACCGAAGCAACTGTTGACATTACACGCCTTGCAGGACTTACACCCGGCGGTGCGTTGGTGGAAATTATGAACGAAGACGGCACTATGGCTCGCCTGCCAGACCTTTTTAAAGTTGCCGAAAAATTTAAACTGAAAATTATTTCCATAAAAGACCTTATTGCATACCGGCTCCAAAAAGAATCCTTGATAGAACGCGGCGAAAAAGTAAAAATGCCCACCGAATACGGTGATTTTGATTTAATTCCTTACCGGCAACTGTCAAACGGATTGGAGCATTCGGCACTGATTAAAGGCGAATGGAAAAAAGATGAACCGGTTTTGGTGAGAGTGCATTCATCATGCGTTACCGGCGATATTTTCGGCTCGAAAAGATGCGATTGCGGCGACCAACTTCATGAAGCTATGCGAATGGTGGAGAAAGAAGGCAAAGGTTGTGTTTTGTATATGAACCAAGAAGGCAGAGGCATCGGCTATTTCAACAAAATAAAAACCTACAAATTGCAAGAGCAGGGCTACGACACAGTGGAAGCAAACCACAAACTCGGTTTTGACGATGATGAACGTGACTACGGCGTAGGAGCACAAATTTTGCGAGACCTCGGCATTTGCAAAATTCGTCTTATGACCAACAACCCTGTGAAACGTGCAGGATTAGAAGGTTACGGATTAGAAATTGTAGAAGTTGTTCCCATAGAAATCGAAACCAACCCGCATAATCATTTTTATATGGAAACAAAAAAAGTGAAAATGGGACACGATTTACATAAATTGTAAGTATTACTTTTTGCAAATCATCATATCACAATGTTAATAAGCTACCGACCGGTTAAATTAAAGTTAATTTCACTTATTATAAAAAAACAGTAATACGATGACTAATCCGCAAACGGACATTTAAGATATGACTAATATCCTGCTGTTAAGGTATCATAAAAATCTATTAAAGCCAAAGCTCTTGCTTTTACAATTTCCATTTTGGCACTCAGTGCCATCGGAATATACATCGTTCCGCCGCCTGTTTCTACATTATAAATTTGATCGATTAAAGCAAATTCTTTATCTCGCATCTTTATCCATTCACGTTGTGCATCGAGTAAGCTTTGTTTTCCTTCGGCAGATAATTTAGATTTAAGCAAGCCGTAATATTTGTTCAAAACTTTATCCCATTGAGCTGTTGCCTTATCAATACAATTAATTGATCCCATTGTTGTCGGGTTTTCATCAATACACGTACCAAGTTGTTTGTCAATATTTTTTAAGTCATCATTTTCTTGTGCAAAAGCGTAAAAACTACTTGACAAACTTAGTAAAAGCACAAAAATCGGTATTTTAATATTCATAGTATAGGATTTAAAAATTTTAACAAATATA
>CAZCPV010000186.1:0-6005 GCA_964500765.1 uncultured Draconibacterium sp. | reverse complement strand
TTTCCCCGATAATTTTTCTTTTCACGGCAAAAAAATCGTAAATTTACATAGGGTAAATTGCTTTTCGTTTATCATGGTAATAAACAAGCATTTTTTATTCATTAAAATTTTATCTTATGAAAAATTTACAAATTATAAAGGCAACATTATTTTTGCTCATATTCACATTTCTCGGATTAACCGGATTTACACAAAATAATATTAAGATTTCCGGAAAAGTGATTGATGCAAAAACCGGAAAACCGATAGCTTTCGCAGCCGTAACCGTAAGCGGAACAAATATCGGAACCGTATCCAATACAAAGGGAGAATTTATTATTCAATTCGATAAAAACCTGCATGCCGATGCCCTTTCTTTTAAATACATAGGTTACGAAAATAAAACCGTTAAATTAAACTCAATCCCCGAAAAGAAATTTAAAGTAAAATTGAAACCTTCCGTTATTTCAATAAAAGAAGTGATAATTCGCCCAAATGATGCGACAGAATTAGTAAAAGAAATTTTGAGAAAAATCCCGGAGAATTACAGTAACAAAGCCAATAAAGAAATGGCATTTTACAGAGAATACGTTAAAAACAGAAGAAAATATGTTTCGATTTCCGAAGCGGTTGTTGAAATATACAAAGCTCCTTACGATAAAGAACTGAAAGAAGATTTGGTAAAACTGTATAAAGGACATAAAAGTGCAAATGTAAAAGTTCAGGATACGATAATAATGAAGTTGAAGGGCGGACCGAAAACCGTATTATTACTTGATATTGCCAAAAACCCCTATATTTTGTTTGCACCGGAAAATATGGAACATTATAATTTTTCTTTAAACGAAATTACAACAATAAACGACAAACAGAACTATATCATTAACTTTCAACAAAAACCCGGAGAAGAACGACCTCTTTTTAACGGAAAAATATACGTAAATGTTAAAACACTGGCGATAACCGCTGCCGAGTTCAGTTTAAATCTCGAAAATAAAACAGCGGCAAGCAATGTTTTTGTCCGCAAAAAACCTTTATTGCTCACAATCAGACCTACAAGCACAAAGTACCTCGTAAATTATACCGAAAGTAACGGGAAATATTATTTCTCGCATGCACGAGGGGAAGTTGAATTTGAAGTAAAATGGAAAAGAAAATTGTTTAAATCGCACTACTCCGTTATGACCGAAATCGCAATTACCGACAGAACGGACAAAGACGTTAAAAAAATACCAAAAAACCAACAACTTAGAGCAAGTATCGTTTTCGATGAAAAAGTATATCCGTTTTCCGATTCCGATTTCTGGGGAAAATACAATACCATAAAACCCGAAGAATCAATTGAAAAAGCGATTAAACGCTACGGTGTTAAATTGAAAATTCAGGAAAATTAATCTCTCATAATCAATTTTGCCGGAAAGAAATTCCGTTTTATTCCGAATTTCTTTCCGCTTTTTACTGAAAAACAAGAATTTTGTTACAAAATAAACGCAATAAAATAAGCTTAAAAACTTTTGAGCAACTGTTTAAGAAACACTATGTTTCACTTTGTTTATATGCTCTGAAATACCTTAAAAATGAGTCGCTTGCGGAAGAAATTGTACAAGATGTTTTTTATAAAATATGGGAAAAACATTCGTTTATTACAATAAATATTTCTTTAAAATCCTATCTTTATACGGCTGTAAGAAATAGATGTTTGCAACAAATTAATCATCAAAAAATTATTAATACATATAATAAATATACGGAAAATTCGACCGAAAAAAAGATTAACGGACCGCATGAAGAGTTAATTTTTAAAGAAACTTCGGAAATAATTAACGACGTATTAGAATCTTTGCCGAAACGTTGCTCCGAAACTTTTAAAATGAGTCGTTTCGAAGGGCTGAAATACTCCGAAATTGCCGACCGTTTATCCGTTTCGGTAAAAACCGTCGAAGCCGACATCAGCAAAGCATTGAAATTGTTCAGGTTATGTTTTCCCGAATATAAATAAAAGAAAATGACACAAAACGAAGACTATATCATACAAAATTTTATAAACGGAACACTCGACGAAGCCACCCGTTTAAAACTCTCGAAAAAAATAACAAATCCGAAAAGTTCGGAAGAAAAGAATACAATGAAAAACAATTCGCAAAAATTTGATGCCGATGCGGCATGGAAAACGCTTCACAACAAATTGAAAGAAGATAATTTGATAATTCCCGAAAATAAAAAAAGAAACAACTCTTTTTATAAAATAAGCAGAATTGCAGCAAGCATTATTATTTTTACAGGTCTGTCAATTTCCGGATATTTTATTGTCAATTCAAATTCCGACATTAATATTCAATCTGAAAATTCTCTGAAAGAGATAAGATTACCGGACGGTTCCGAAATAACCCTAAACACAAAATCTCATTTATCTTATCCGAAAAAATTTGCCCGAAACAACCGACTTATAAAATTTGAAGGAGAAGCATTTTTTAAAATTGCAAAAAATCCCGAAAAACCGTTCATAATAAAGACAAAAAATTCGCAAATTAAAGTTTTGGGAACCTCTTTTAACGTAAATACCGACAAAAACAAAACCGAAGTGATTGTTAAAACAGGGAAAGTGGAATTTAAAAGTGCTTCAAACCGTAAAGCCAAACTTGTATTAATTCAGGGAGAAAAAGGTGTTTTGCATACCGGAAAATTGTACAAAACAAAAAACGACAACCCGAATTATCTTGCATGGAAAACTCGTATTTTTACCTATGAAAATACAAAATTGAAAACAATTGTTTCGGATATTAATAAAGCGTATAATGTAAATATCCGGTTTGAAAATCCGGAAATCGGCGAAATTATTACCGGAAAAACAACGTTTAATAATTATGATATCGAAACCGTAATTAAAATTATTTGTGAAACCCACCGTTTAAAAGCTGATATTAAAGGAAAAAACATTACCTTGTCCTATTAAAAATCGGTCGTATGCACAAATTTGTCGCAATAGTATTTTTTCTGAACATTTTTTTCGTTCAGAATTTTATTGCACAAAACCGATTGCCGGAAACTTACGTATCAATCAAATTATCAAATGCTTCCGTAAATAAAGCATTGGATATTTTAAGTAAAAAAACCGGCTGTTATTTTTCGTATGATGCCCGCATCGTAAATTCCGAAAAAAAAATTACGCTTAACGAAAGGCAAAAGCCCCTGAAAAATATTCTTGAAAAAATATTCTCGGAACAATTGTCTTTTACGGTAATAAAAAATCATATAATCATTTCAAAACAGGAAAAAAATTCGTTCAGTGATTTAATTATTTCGGATTCAACCATTCAAATAAAAGGGGAAATTATTGATGCCGAAACCAAAAAACCGATAGCTTTTGCTTCCGTCGGTATTCTGAACACAACGTTCGGAACGGTTTCAAATCAAAACGGAGAATTTCTTTTCAGTTTTCCGGCAAGCTGCAAAGATTCAACGGTTTATATTGCAAACATAGCATATAAAAACAAAGAAGTTCCGGTTCTGAATTTTACGAACAAACTGAATATTATAAAATTACGTCAAGCATTTATTTCTATAGAAGAAGTTATAATCCGAAATGCCGACCCGAAACAAATTTTAAAAAATGCAATTTTAAACAGTAAAAAAAATTATTTTCAAAATCCCGTTATTATTTCTGCATTTTACAGAGAATCAATACAAAAAAACAAGCATTTATCCGGCTATTCCGAAGCATTGTTAAAAATATACAAAACACCTTATCGCCCGACACTTCGCAGCGACCGAATAAAAGTGGAAAAATCGCGAAAAATCGTAAGTGCCGAAAAAAACGATACCCTTAAATTAAAATTGCAGGACGGATTATATTCAAGTTTAAATCTTGATTTTATTAAAAATCCGATTAATTTTATTGACGAAAATAATATGCAATATTATGATTACCGGCTGATTGATATTGTACCGTATAATAATTCAACCGCATACCTTATTTCGTTCGAACAAAAAAAGAGCGTAAAAAATCCCTTATATAAAGGAAAAATTTATGTTGACAATAAAAATTTTGCCGTTATTGCCGCCGAATTTCAATACAATATGAAATCAAACCGGAATAAACTCAATTTTGTCGTTAAAAAAACCGGAAAAATAATTGTAAAACCCGTTTCAGCCCGATATTTTATTAAGTATAAAAAAATAAACGGAAAATATATTTTAAATCACGTAAGAGCGGAATTGAGTTTTAAAGTCAGAAAAAAAAGAAGCATTTTTGCTTCCGATTATTATGCATCTTTCGAAACGGCAGCTTTCGATTACCAAACAAAAAACGTAAGCCGTTTTAACAGAAAAAACAGTTTAAAACGAAATCAAATTTTTATTGATAACCGATACGAATACGACAGGTCTTTTTGGGGACAAAACAATTTTATATCTCCCGAAAAATCCGTTACCGAAGCCCTCAAAGAAATTCGTACCAAAATAAAATCTTCGCAATAAAAAACGTATCTTTGAAAATTATTAAATTGAATCAGACACTTACTTAATAGTTGTTTGTTTCTGTTAAAGTGTTCAACACCACTGATTTAGCTTTGTTGTTGTATGAAAAATTTAGAATTTTTCTGTGAAAATCCGTGAAATCTGTGTAAAATTAAAATATTAATTAAGAGTATTTTTAAGTGCCTAATTCAATTATTAAAATCAGCATATCCGCCATATACAAACTTTTAACTTTAAACAAATGAAAAAAATCCTGTTTATTCTGCTTGTATCGGCATTTTCTTTTCCCCTGTTTTCTCAACATATTTCGGGTAATTGGAAAGGCGAATTAAACGTTTCCGGAATTAATTTACGAATCATTTTTCATATAACTGAAAAAGACAGCTTATACCTTGCAACGCTGGACAGTCCCGACCAGGGAGCATACGATTTGCCGGTTGACAGTATTTTTTTTACCGAAAATCATTTAAAATTAATAATGAATAAACTCGGTGCCGAATATTCGGGAAATTACAATCCGGAGAAAAATGAAATTTTCGGAAATTTTATGCAAGTAGGGCAATCTTTTCCGTTAAATTTAAAAAAAAACGAGAATAAAGAAATCAGAAAGAAAAAATACCAAGAACCCGAAAAACCTTACCCCTATATTTCGGAAGAAATTACTTTCTTTAATAAAAAAGCCGGTATAACATTAGCCGGTACATTAACATTGCCCCGAAAAGAAGGTAAGTTTCCGGCAGTTATTCTTATCAGCGGATCAGGTGCTCAAAACAGAGACGAAGGACTGCTCGGACACAAACCCTTTCTTATAATTTCCGATTATTTAACAAGAAAAGGAATTGCCGTTCTGCGTTTTGACGACAGAGGAACCGCAGAATCCGGCGGTAATTTTAAATCGGCAACAACAAAAGATTTTGCCGACGATGTTGAAGCCGCACTCAATTATATTCTTTCAAGAAAGGAAATTGACAAAAAAAATATCGGACTTATCGGACACAGCGAAGGCGGATTAATCGCCCCGATGCTTGCCGTAAGAAATAAAAATATTGCATTTATTGTTTTGCTTGCCGGTCCCGGAATTACGGGAGAAAAAATTTTATCGATGCAATCACAATTAATCGGAAAAGCAAACGGAGCAACCGATAAAGAACTTAAAGAAAGCCGCAAACTGAACAAAAAAATTTATACGCTTTTAAAAAACGAAAAAGACACAAGCATTTTGAAACAAAAAATTACAAGTTTGCTGTCGAATGAATTTAAAAAACAAAATGCAACAAGCAAATTATCCGAAGAAAATATTCAGACATTTATTAATAATCAGATTAAGGTATTAATAAGCCCGTGGTTCCGATATTTTCTCACATACAATCCGGCAAAAACACTCGAAAAAGTAACTTGTCCGGTATTGGCTCTGTTCGGTTCAAAAGATATGCAGGTTCCGCCGGAAGAAAATAAAAAAGCAATAAAAAAAGCATTGAAAAAAGCCGGAAATACGGATTTTAAAATTGAAATTTTGCCGAATTTAAATCATCTTTTTCAGGAATGTGAAA
>CAZCPV010000185.1:0-6024 GCA_964500765.1 uncultured Draconibacterium sp. | reverse complement strand
ATGTGGTTTATATAGTTAATTTTATCATTTCTTTTACAGTTTTTAAAATACCTTCGGTATCGTAGCCGCATAATTGATACAATTCTCTTTGTGTTCCGTGTTCAATAAATTTATCCGGAATGCCGAGTCGTTTTACTTTTGAGGTATAAGCAAATTCTTCTTTAAATTCCAAAACGGCACTTCCGAACCCGCCTTGTATCACACCGTCTTCCAAAGTAATTATTTTATCGAATTTTTTAAATATTTCGTGAAGCAATTTTTCGTCCAACGGTTTAACAAAACGCATATCATAATGGGCAACACTTATATTTTCTTTTTCAAACTCACTGTTTAATTCAACAACCAAATTTCCTATGGCTCCGATACTTAAAATTGCGATATCTTCACCGTCTTTTATAATTCTTCCCGTTCCGATTTCTATTTCTTTCATTTCGGTTTTCCAATCGGGCATAACACCCCTGCCTCGCGGATAACGAATTGAAAACGGCCCTTTATCGGGAAGTTGCGCCGTAAACATCAAATTTCGCAATTCTGCTTCATCCATCGGTGCCGAAACAGTCATATTCGGAACAATACGCATATAAGCCAAATCGAAAACACCGTGGTGGGTTGCTCCGTCATCTCCCACAAGTCCGCCCCTGTCGAGACAAAATACAACATTTAGGTTTTGCAGAGCAACATCATGAATAACTTGATCGTAAGCACGCTGCATAAATGTTGAATAGATATTGCAAAACGGCAACATTCCGTCAACGGCAAGTCCTGCCGAAAAAGTTACCGCATGTTGTTCGGCAATTCCGACATCGAAAGCACGTTCGGGCATGGCTTTCATCATTATTTTCAAAGAAGAACCCGAGGGCATTGCCGGCGTAATTCCTACTATTTTTTCATTTTTTTCTGCCAATTCAACGATGGTATTTCCGAAAACATCCTGAAATTTCGGAGCAAGCGGTTTATCGGTTTTTACGGAAATTCTTTCTCCGGTTTTTTTATTGAATTTTCCCGGGGCATGCCATGTTGTAGGATCTTTTTCTGCAGCATCAAGACCCTTTCCTTTTTTTGTCAGAACATGAAGCAATTTAGGCCCTTTAATATCTTTTAAATCTTCTAAAATTTTTACCAATTGATTGACATCATGCCCGTTAACAGGACCGAAGTAACGTAAATTCATTGACTCAAACAAATTGCTTTGTTTCATTATCAACGATTTTATACTGCCTTCTACTTTTTGAATAAATGCACGTGTATTCGGACCGAATTTTTTAATTTTTCCTAATTTATTCCATACCTCATCTTTAACCTTATTATAGGTTCTGGAAGTTGTAACATCAAGTAAATACTGATTTAAAGCCCCTACATTCGGGTCGATTGACATATTATTGTCATTCAAAATAATCAATAAATTAGATTTCTGAACACCGGCATTGTTCATTCCTTCAAATGCCATTCCTCCGGTCATGGCACCGTCGCCGATTACGGCAACCACATGCCTGTCTTCCTCACCTCGCAGACAAGCGGAAACCGCCATTCCCAATGCTGCCGAAATTGAAGTTGATGAATGCCCCACCCCGAAAGCGTCATATTCACTTTCAAATATTGAAGGAAAACCGCAAACACCTCCGAGTTGTCTGTTTGTACAAAAAGCATCTCTTCTGCCTGTAAGTATTTTATGTCCGTATGCCTGATGCCCTACATCCCAAACAATTTTATCGTAAGGAGTGTTGTAAATATAATGAAGAGCAACCGTTAATTCCACAACTCCGAGACTCGATGCAAAATGTCCGGGATTATCGGAAACAATATCAATAATGTATCTGCGAAGTTCTTTGGAAATTGCAATTAATTCTTCGTATTTGTATTTTTTTAAATCTGCGGGAGAATTTATGTTTGTCAGATATTTGTATTCGTCCGTTACCATATCTTATATTTCGATTTTAACGGACAAAGATAAAGAATATTTCATGAATTTTCGGATGAATACCGGAAATGATTAAAAACAGATTATGATAAATTATCTTTTTGTAAATGTTTCTGTTTTGTTATCATAATTCAGGAAATAAGTTCCCGGTTTTAACTTACTGACATTGACCTCAGTATCGGTTCCTGTTTTTATTAATTTTCCGAAATAATCGTAGATTTCAAAATGTGTTAATGCAGAGAAATAAATTTTATTACTTGTTTTCCCTCCGTTTCCGGGAATAAATGTTACTTCGGGAATCTTATTATTATATTCGACACTTTGAGAATAATGCGGTTTTTTATTGCTTCCGATTTGTTTTACCCGAAATTTATTTATACCGCTGTGAAAATCAATACTGTAACGATACCGATTAGGTCCGCCGGTGCCTTTTCCTTTTACGGAACCTACCCGTATCCATTTATTCCAACGATATTGCTCAACAATAAAAGGTAAACTGCCGTGTTCTTTTTGTGTTGTCCAATTTAAAAATCCGTCTTTATCAATACTGATTGATTTTATTTCAAAAGTACTTTCGGGAGTTAATACTTCGGGATTTAAAACACGCGGGGTACAGCCGTCTTTATGTTTTATTACAATTTTTAATAAAGCACCGTATCTGAAGTTGTAAATACTTAAATCAATTTCAAAAAATGAAGAATTTATTTCATCCGTTGTCGTAAATCCGTTAACCAGAACTTCGGAAACACAAAAACCTACACCGGTTGATGCATAAGGATTTTCAACATACAAATTTTCGCCCTTATAAATACCTTCCAAAACAATTTCTCCGGCATAAGAATTTTTGATAAAAGAATTGCTTAAAAGTGTAAGTGTGAATAAAATATATGTAAAAATATGTTTAAATTTTAACATCTGCAATCAGTATTTATCTGCATCAACTCGCAAATATATTCGATTTAATTAAAATAAGCGTAAAATTTTTAAGAATATTGTTCGATTAATTGCAGTAAAATATCCGGTGCCTCATTTTCCGGTATATTTCTTCGTATTACTTCCTTGTTTTTATATAGGGTTACTTTGCCCGTTCCGGTTCCCACATAGCCGTAATCAGCATCTGCCATTTCTCCCAAACCGTTTACGACACAGCCCATTATTGCAATTTTTACGCCCTTCAAATTAGCTGTTTTGGCTTTAATTTTTGCCGTAGTTTCTTCTAAATTAAATAAAGTTCTGCCGCAACTCGGACAGGAAATATATTCAGTTTTGCTGATACGTGTTCTGCATGCCTGCAAAATTCCGAAACTTAACTCATTTGCTTTTGAAATATCATTTTCTCCTCCGGAAATCATAATTCCGTCACCGAAACCGTCGATAAACAAGGCACCGATTTCTGCCGATGCTTTTAAAATTGCATAGTCATTAATCTTCTTAAAATCATATTGTAAAATAACCGGATTTTTTATTGTTTCTTTTTCAAGTTTCAGAAAAAATGCACGCCCGAAATGAACCGCCGAAACGACATTTGTAAGATTCAATACAAAAATTGAATTCGGCATTTTTTTCAGCTTATCAAACAGTAATTCGTTCACATCATCAACTTCAAGTTGAACAAAAGCAGTTTTAATATTTGTATCGTTTGAAAAAGAGATATTTTTATAAGAAATTAGATTTAAACCGTTTACACCGGAAATGGTTTTCCGGAAAATAGTTTTGCTCGTATCCGGCAAATTATAATTAAACTCATTATTTCCGACAAAAAGATAGTCTGCCGACAAATCGGTTTTTGAAAATTTATTATTCGGTTTATCGAAAATAAAACCGCTGTTTTCAACATTTTCGGAGCTTATGTTTTTTGAAATATCGGCTATTACAACAGGCAAATTGCTCCCGCCGATATTCAGAATTGCTGACGATTCTCGTTTGTTGTATTCGGTAAATTTTCGATTATCGAAATTTATATTGAATTTAATCTGCAAGTTTTTAAACTTTTCGGGTTTAAAAATCTCCGCAATTTGTTTTGCTGCCGGAATTTCATTTGCCGGAGTTTCGGTTAACGAAACTCTTATTGTATCCCCGATACCGTCAGCCAACAAAGTGCCTATCCCGATTGCCGATTTTATCCTGCCTTCAAGTTCATTTCCGGCTTCGGTTACTCCGAGATGTAACGGAAAATTCATTCCTTCTTTTTGCATCTGTTGCACCAAATAACGGTTGGCATAAATCATAACAAGCGGGTTACTTGCTTTCATCGAAATAACTGCATCATTAAAATTTTCCGCTTTACAAATTCGCAAAAATTCCATGGTTGCTTCGGTCATTCCTTCGGGCGTATCACCGTATCTGCTTAATATTCTGTCGGACAGCGAACCGTGATTTGTTCCTATCCGAATTGTCGTACGGTGTGCTTTGCAGATTTTGAGCAGAGGAACAAAATTTGTTTTTAAATTTTCAACTTCTTTTGCATACTCATCATCGGTATATTCTATATGTTTAAATTGTTTTAAATCGGCATAATTTCCGGGATTTATTCGAATTTTTTCAACAATTTTTGCCGCCGCTTCCGCCGCTTTAGGACTGAAATGAATATCAGCAATCAACGGTATATCGTATCCTTTTGATTTTAATAATTTTTTAATTTCTTTTAGTTTTTCGGCAACTTTTGAAGTTTGTACCGTTAAACGAACATAATCGGCACCGGATTCGGCAATTTCAATTATTTGATTAACTGTTGCTTCAACATCATTTGTATCCGTATTAGTCATCGATTGTATTCTCACGGGTTCGGTATCTCCGAGAGGAATTTTTCCGATAAAAACTTTATGGGTTTTAAATCGTCTGTATTTAAGATAGTTTTCAACAGTCATTTTAAATATTTTATCAAGTTTTTAATTTCTTAATTACGGATTTTTCCGGTTTAAAACTTTTAACTCTATATTTGCAAAGATATTATAATATCTGTTCGCAAAACAGTTTATTTTTTAACCTAAGAAAAAATGTCATTAAAAGCAGAGCACATAACGAAAATATACGGCACACAAAAAGCATTGAACGATGTAAGTTTTAATATACCGACGGGAGAAATTGTAGGATTTCTCGGACCCAACGGTGCCGGAAAATCTACGATGATGAAAATAATCACCGGTTTTATCTCTCAAAACGAAGGAACTGTTTTTGTAAATAATTTGAATATAAAAAACAATATTAAAGAAGTAAAAAAACAAATCGGTTATTTGCCCGAACATAACCCGCTTTATCTTGACATGTTTGTAAAAGAATATCTGAATTTTACGGCAAAACTGTATTCGACAAAAAATTACAAAAAGCGTGTTTCGGATATTATTTACGAAACCGGATTAACAAAAGAGCAAAATAAAAAAATCGGTGCCTTATCGAAAGGGTTTCGCCAACGTACCGGACTTGCGGCTGCACTGATTCACAATCCGGAAGTTTTAATTTTAGACGAACCAACAACCGGTCTCGACCCCAATCAAATTGTTGAAATACGAAATTTAATAAAAGAAGCCGGAAAAGCAAAAACCGTTATGCTTTCCACACATATCATGCAGGAAGTTGAAGCAATTTGCGACAGAGTAATTATCATTAATAAAGGGCAAATAATTGCGGATAAACCGGTAGGCGAACTTTCAAAACTTACAAGCATTAAAAAGCAATCGGTTTTAGCGGAGTTTTCAAAACCTGTCGAAATAAGTATCTTCAGCGAACTGCCGGAAACAATTTCCGTAAGAAATTACAAAAAAAACAACTTTATTTTTGAAACCGATGATACCGAAGACATAAGACCCGCTATTTTTAATTTTGCCGTACAAAAAAAATTGACTTTACTGACATTACAACAAAAAGAACAAAATCTTGAAGATATTTTCAGAAGTTTGACACAATAAAAAACACCTTACCGAAAAACAGTAAGGTGTTACAATCAATAACCATGAAAAGTGGGCCGACAGGGACTCGAACCCCGGACCCTCTGATTATGAGTCAGATGCTCTAACCGGCTGAGCTATCGGCCCCGTGAAATATTAAAATTTCAGTTCGGCAAAATTAATTATTATTTTCTCTCTGCAAAAAAGTTTTTTATTTTTTTT
>CAZCPV010000184.1:3719-6153 GCA_964500765.1 uncultured Draconibacterium sp. | reverse complement strand
GATGCCGTTATTAGATATCAACAAACCGATATAAAGATTAATAATAAAAAAAGTGCGGATTATTATTATAAAGAAGTTATTACAATACTGACCGAAAACGGTGAAAATTTTGCCTATGCAAAAGCTCCTTACGATAATAAATTAAGAGACTTTGTATCTTTATCCGAAAAAATATATGACAAAAACGGAATATTACAAAAAACAATAAAGAAAAAAGACATAAAAGATATTTCTTTGTATTCCGGTTTTTTTAGTGATAATCGGCTCAAATACACCGAAAAACCGGCTTTAAGTCTGCCTTATACCATTGAATATGAAATGAAACTTCACTATAACGGTTTTATTAATATTGAAACCTGGATGCCTGTTTATTCATATAATTTAGCTGTTGAAAAAGCCGAATTAAATATTATATCACCCGAAAATTATTCATACAGAATAAAAGAAAATAATTTTTTCGGAAATAAATACGAGGAGACATATAATTCAACAATCCATCGAAATTGGCAAGTTAGCCATATAAAACCTGTATCGGACGAACCGTTTAATTATTCTTTAACGGAGTTAGTTCCCGTAATATATGCGGCTCCGTGTGATTTTACGCTTGAAGGATTTGAAGGCAATATGGAAACTTGGCAAAATTTCGGTCAGTGGATAGAAAAATTGAATAACGAAAGAGACGCATTACCCGAAAATACCATTAATGAAATTAAAACACTCGTAAAAAATATTTCGGATAAAAAATTAAAAGCAAAAGCCATATATGAATATATGCAAAATAAAACGCGCTATGTCAGTATCCAACTGGGAATAGGCGGCTGGCAACCTTTTGAAGCAAGTTATACGGACAGAAACGGTTACGGAGATTGTAAAGCTTTGTCCTATTATACGCAAGCATTGTTGAAAACTGCAGGAATAAAATCGTATTACGCAATTGTAAATGCCGGGAATTATGCAAAACCCGTAATTACTGATTTCCCTTCATTGCAATTTAATCATGTAATTCTTTGCCTGCCTATTGAAAAAGATACAATATGGTTGGAATGTACAAGTCAAAAAATACCTTTCGGCTATTTAAGCGACTTTACCGATGACAGAAACGTACTTTTAATAACCGAAAACGGCGGTAAATTAGTGCATACAACGCCTTATCCGAAAAATATTAACACGCAAATTCGTAAAGCGAACATAAAACTTACGTGCGACGGACAAATTAAGGCAGATATTTACACAAATTATAACGGACTTCAATACGATAATGTCTCCTATATGCAGGATTTACCCGATGTTGACAAAATTAAAAAAATTAAGAAACGAATTGCTTTGCCGGCATTAACATTGGACAGTTTTAGATATGAAAATCATAAAAACAGTATTCCGTCGGCAGATGAATATTTAAAATTTACCGTAAAAAACTATGCGTCGGCAAGTTCCGGACGCTTATTCTTAAAACCCAATTTGTTAAATCAAAAAAAATATATACCCAAAAAACTTGAAAAGAGAAAATCGCATATTGATTTACGATTTGCATATACGGATATTGATACTTTGATATATTCGTTGCCCGAAAATCTAACGCCCGAATATATCCCCGATTCCGTTGCATTGAAATCCGAATTCGGAACTTTTTTTTCAAAAACAAAACTTGAAAACAATAAATTGATTTATATTCGTAAAATTATAATGAATAAAGGGACTTTCCCCGCAAAAAAATATTCCGATTTACGAAAATTTTATAAATCAATCGTAAAATCCGATAAACAAACTTGTGTTTTTAAAATAACCGAAAATTAAATGACAATCTGTTCACTCGGACATCTTCAAAATTATCAACTTATGAAAGAAAAAAATACAATTTCATTCAGAAACTATATGCCGGAAGATTTTAATGAAGTTATGAATCTTTGGAAACTTACCGGAATGGGCGGACCCGAAAGAAATGATGATAATACGGTGATAATGAGAACAATAAATGCAGGCGGAAGATTGGTAATTATGGAAAAGTCAGAAAAAATAATCGGAACATTTTGGCTGACGCACGACAACAGGCGAACATTCTTGCATCATTTCGGCATACATCCCGATTTTCAGGGGCAAGGACTTGCAAAAATACTTATGGACGAATGCTTGAAACATATTAAAGAAATCGGTTATCAGGTAAAATTGGAAGTGCATAAACAAAATAAAAAAGCAATAAATCTGTATCGAAAATATACATTTATTGATTTCAGCGATTACGAATTAATGATGCTTCGGAAATTACCCGATTAAGCTTTCTCAAAAATAAAAAAAAGTTCTTTGCCGGCACGCGGCTTTATCGAATTATATGCAATTTCAAAGGTTTTGACTTTGAATTTATCTTTTATCAGTTCAAGATAGGTTTCTTTCATTGCCCCGAAAGGCGGTTTGTTCAGTTTAAATTCGTGATTAAAAA
>CAZCPV010000184.1:0-3619 GCA_964500765.1 uncultured Draconibacterium sp. | reverse complement strand
GTTTCTTTCATTGCCCCGAAAGGCGGTTTGTTCAGTTTAAATTCGTGATTAAAAAACAAGCCGACGTATTTTCCTCGCGGTTTTAACAGTTCATATATTTTGTCAGCCAATTTTTCTCTGTTTTCGGGAATAATTGAGGTGAAAAATGCCAATTCAAAAATCAAATCATAGGTTTCTTTATGCTTAAAAAAATCTTTATATATAATATTTTGAGCAGGAAAATCGGGAAATCGTTTTTTGAAACTCTTAATTGCATTTTCGGCATAATCTAAATAAAATGTATTTTTAAATCCTTCGGAATACAAATATGCCGCTTCATAACCGTTTCCGCCGCCCGGTATCAGTATTTTTAAATTTTTGTCGGTAATTTGGTTAATATATTCTTTTAAAGGCGGGCTTACATAACCGATATCCCAACCGAGTTGATTTTTTTCGTATAAATTTTCCCAATAATCTTTGTCAATTTTCAGCATATACGGAATTTTTTGTCGAAATTAAAATAGAATGCAAAAAGGTAAATTTTGCATTAATTAATTTAATATCAGAAAGTTAAAATTTTAAATTTTTGCAGATTTAAACCCGCAGGGTCTTTTTATATTTAACTCAAAATACGATATTGATTTTTTTTCGAATTATTTTTTCCTTTGTTTGAATCTCAATAATGTATATTCCCGGTTTCGGCAAAGAAAATCTTAACTTATTTCGTGTTTCGGAAAAATCTTTAATTATCTTTCCTTCAATGTTATATACCTTTATTTTTTTTATGCCGGAATCAAAACCGGCAATATTTACAAAATTTCCGTCAGTAAATAGTTTAATATTATCGGAAATAAAATTCTTAACTCCGGTATCCTCAACAAGCACTTCAATCGTATTGGAATTAATGCTTGTTTCCGAATCGTAATTTACTCTTACTCTGTAATAATATGTTCCGGTATTTGCCGTGTTTACGATAAGAAAAGTATCCGTTCCCGTATTCAAATCTTCGTAAGCTGTTAAAAAAGTCGAGAAATCGGAATTATCGGAAACATCAATACGGTAACTTACAGCATTCGGAACGGTCATCCAATGGGCTTTAAAACTTGAAGACGTTATTTCGTCAGCCGGAAAACACAGAGTGGGAGAGACGATGGTTCCGTTTTTCATCGATAAACTGTCTATAATCAGCGAACTTCCTGCATTTCCGTTAAATCCCGAAGAAGTAAAAATAATATTCAGTGTATCGGGAATTTCTTGTGAATTGTAAATAAACGGCAATTCAACTTCCGTATAAGAATTATAAGTATCGCTGTTTAAATAGCCGGTTATGCCTATTGTATCTGTCTGCAAATCAATAGTATTCCATTTTGTCAGAAAAACACCGAAAAACATAGTGTCAATTCCGCTCGGTTGATATTTAAAGAAGAAACTGATGCCGTCGGGTCGGTCGGCATAGGGTGTTCCGCCCGATAAAGTTTGATTGTTTACGTCAATTTCTCCGAGCGTTATTAATCCGGGTAAAAATTGACCGAAAACAGATTGACTCACAAGTTTTATTGCATAATTTCCCTGTACGCTTTCGTTTGATTGTTCCGCTGTATAAATTAAAGGCAGCGAATTCCAATTAACCGCTTCTCCGCCGCTCCAATTTTCAAAATTACCGTTCGGTATTTGCTGTTGAGCGGATAAATTAAAATATAATAAGAGTATTACGAGTGTTTGCAATATTTTTTTCATAATCAGATATTTTTGTCAAATTTATTGCTTTTATTGTTAAAAATAAAAAATATTTGTCAGGAACGACAGTTAGTAGTATGTTTACACAAGTTAAATTTTTGTATATTAAGAATTAAAAAATAATGGCAGATCATCACCACAATCACGGAACAAAAAATATTGCTTTAACCATTATTCTTAACCTTTTTATTACAATTGCCCAAATTATCGGCGGAATAATTTCGGGCAGTATGGCACTCTTGTCCGATGCAGCACATAATTTTAGTGATGTTTTTGCTCTGATAATCAGCTATATCGCAAGAAAATTGTCAGGTAAAGAACAAACCGAAAGTAAAACTTTCGGATACAAAAGAGCTGAAATTTTTGCTGCTTTCATAAATTCGGCGATGCTTATAGGTATAGCAATTGCCTTATTAATTGAAGGAACCAAGCATCTTATTTCGCCCGAAAAAATAAATGCCGATATTGTTATTTGGTTAGCGGCATTAAGTATTTTACTTAACGGAATCAGTGTTTTATTAATAAAGAAAGATGCAAAAGAAAGTATGAATATGAAATCGGCATATTTACATTTGTTTTCGGATATGCTGACCTCAATTGCCGTATTAGCAGGCGGGTTTGCCGTAAAATATTTACACCTGTACCGTATTGATTCCGTTTTGTCTTTATTAATTGCGGTTTACCTGATTTATATGTCTTGGGGAATTTTAAAAGACAGCATAAAAATATTTATGCAATTTACTCCCGAAAATATAAATATTTCCGATATAGCGGAAGAAATAAGCAAAATTAAAGGAGTCAAAAATGCACATCATATACACGTTTGGCAACTTGACGAACACGAAATAATGTTTGAAGCACATATTGATACCGAAAAAGATATTACGATAAGCAAATTTGAGTTTATTTTGTCCGAAATAAAAAAAATCCTTCACAAAAAAGAAATACACCATTTCAGCATACAACCGGAATTTTCCGTTGACGACAGTAAAAGTATTATTAATAATAAGCGTTAATACGTAAATTTATTACTTTTGTATACGAACTTAAATAAATTCGGATGGTCAGAAAAATGTTTGCTTTTGCTTTTATTGTTGTTTTTATTCTGATTATATTTTATATAAAAAAGAAAAATGCTTGGAAAATTCCCAAAGAAAAATTTCCTGCAAACCGGCGAATTATACTTTCTGAAAATGTCATCTTTTACAATAATTTGAGTTCTGAAGAAAAAAAACGATTTGAATACAAAATACAAGAATTTTTACTGAATTGCAGAATTACGGGAATTAAAACAAATGTTGAAGATATCGATCGAATTTTAATTGCCGCAAGTGCCGTAATTCCTATTTTTGAGTTTCCCGATTGGAAATATCTGAATTTGGATGAAGTGCTTTTGTATCCCCAATCTTTCGATACCGATTTTGCAATAAAATCGAACAGTTCCGTCCTCGGAATGGTGGGTTCCGGATATATGGAAGGCAAAATGATTTTATCGAAGCAAAGTTTACGAAACGGTTTTAAAAACGAATCGGATAAAAAAAATACGGCAATCCATGAATTTGTGCATCTTATTGACAAATCAGACGGTACGATTGACGGTATCCCGGATTTGTTGCTTTCTAAACAATATGTAATTCCTTGGATTCATTTGGTAAAACAGGAAATTGACAAAATATACGAAGGGAAATCGGATATAAATCCGTACGGAGCAACCAATAAATCAGAATTTTTTGCCGTTATCAGTGAATATTTTTTTGAACGCCCGGAATTGCTTCAATCGAAACATCCCGATTTGTATGAAATGCTTGAAATTATTTTCAAAACAGACGGTGTTAATCGTTTTAAAATAAAAAAACGAAAAGTAACCGGCAGAAATTCACCTTGTCCTTGCGGAAGCGGTAAG
>CAZCPV010000183.1:0-6184 GCA_964500765.1 uncultured Draconibacterium sp. | reverse complement strand
CAAATTTAATATCATGTTCCGAAAAAGTTCCCGATGAAGCCAATTCTATAACACCGTACACTTCATTTTCGACGAAAATCGGAGATAACAATAAACTTTTTGGTTTTGTGTGCCCGAATCCCGATACAATTTTTATGTAATCATCATCAATTTTGTCGATATAAATGGAAGATTTATCTGCAGCACAAGTTCCGACTGCTCCTTCACCTATTTCTATTTCTTTGTTTATAATTTTTTTCTCATCGTATGCATAAGATGCTTTTAGTTTTAAAATCTGCGAATTTTCTTTTTTATCAATAATATAAATACCGCCGATATCTGCATTTAAAAAATGAACTAATTCCGATAATAAATCAAAACTCAATTTATCTAAATCTCCGAAATGTTGCCGTATTATTTTTCCGAATTTCACAATACCGTCTTTGTGTTTTTCTGCAGCAGCTTTTATACGTTCCTCTTTTTTTTGTTCTGTATCTTTTTTTTCCAAAAAAGTTTTTAAATCAATCAAGGCATTTCCTAATTTATCATTCGAATTGAAACTTGTGGTAATTTCTGATAAATTGCCTGATTTTAAACTGTTGATAAATTCTGTTTTTGTTTCGCTGTCTTTTTTCAGTAGATAAATAAGTGAATTTATACTTTCAAATTCAGATAAATGTAAATCCTTATTTTCAGTCGAAACCGTAAAACCTGAAAGTTCGTTCTTTATATGATTCAGTTGTTTATTAATAAAACTATATAAAAAATATGCCGAAAGAATTAATAAAATTAATAAAATTATAAAAAGAAAAATAAAACGTAATAAAAATTTGTGATTTGTATTAATGTGTTCAGTTAAAGCAATATCTTGAATATCATTGATAATATTATTTCCGTTTGAAATAAAATTTGTAAAATTATCGTATATACCTGAATAATAGGGTGTACCGTTTATTTTTCGAAGTTTAAAAAATTGAAGAACCGAGTTAATCCAATCGGCAGAATTGTTTATAACAATTTGTTTTTCCGAAGTGTTTTCAAAAATTGATTGATTGATTTTTAAATATCTGAGAAAACGGTTCTTCTCTTTTAAAAAACGGTTTTCACTTTCTCGGTTTCCGATTGTCAAAAGATTATTCTTGGCTTTTTTTAGTTTCTGATAGTGATTATAGATTTGCGGATACGTTTTTAAGATTTTATCTGTTTTCTGTTCCGTTCTGTTGATGTTTTCGGTATATCCGTTTCCGGAATTTCCGAGATTAATTGTATTTTCGTTTAAAAGTTCGAAATCAGATTCAAAATCACTTAATATATCTTTTATTTGGTTAAGTTTCGATAATATGTCAAATGTAATTAAAGAGGTTTCCTTAGTTAAAACGGCAACTTCATTTTTTAACAAATTTAAATAATAATAAACTTTTTCCGAATATGTATCATGTTTATAAATATAGAAATCATCCGGATGCTTTGCTTCTTTATAATTTTTAACGGCATCGTTCAAATGTTGAAAATTAACTGAAATTTCTTTAAGATTTCGGATAAAAAAAACAGTATTACGTTGATTGTTGTAATTTCTGAAAAAAATAAGCATCAGAATAATCAGAACAAGAACGATTGAACTTGCAATAATTATAAAAAATGATTTCAGATTTCCGGAAATAAATTTAAACATGGTATAAATTTTAATGTATAGGGATTTTAATTTTAACAAAAATAACAAAGAAATTTATATCTTTGTAAAATATCTGAAAAATAACAGAATTAAACCTGCACTGAATAAAAATTTTAAAATACTTTAATTTATTTGCTTATTTTTTTGAATAATTCGAATAATTATATTTTCTTTGCAGTCCGAAATAAAAAACGGAAATTTTCAATCAAATTAAAATACAATGTCAAGAGTTTGTCAAATAACAGGTAAGAGAGTGACATCAGGGAATAATGTATCACATTCGCACAAAAAAACGAAAAGAACATTTAAACCCAATTTGTTTACAAAAAAATATTTTCTTGAAGAAGAAGATCGTTGGATTGTTTTAAAAGTTTCTGCCAAAGGCATGAAAATTATCAACAAGAACGGCTTGAATAAAGCATTAAAAGATGCTAAAGCGAAAGGTTATATAGGTAAATACTAATAAATTACGAAACAATGGCTAAGAAAAAAGGCGACAGAATACAAGTAATATTAGAATGTACCGAGCACAAAAACAGCGGTTTGCCCGGAACATCAAGATATATTACGACTAAAAACAGAAAAAATACAACCTCAAGATTGGAATTAAAAAAATACAATCCGATTATGAGAAAATACACTATTCATAAAGAAATTAAATAATTAAGTCATGGCTAAGAAAGTTGTAGCATCATTACAAAAAGGAGAAGGTAAAACATTCACAAAAGTGATAAAAATGGTAAAATCTCCTAAAACCGGAGCTTATACGTTTAAAGAAGAAATGGTTCATAACGAAAAAGTTAAAGATTTTTTTGCTAAAAAATAAAATTCGTTAAATTTCATACACTTTTTTTCAGAGTGCTTTTTTCCTTTTCGGGAGAGAAGCATTTTTTATATATTTACGGGAAATTAATTTTATAAAAAAATGGCATTATTCAAATCATCAAAAAAAGACAAGGAAAAACTTACCGGCGGACTTGAAAAAACGAAAGAAAGTATTTTTAAAAAACTCTCACGTGCCGTTGCCGGAAAATCTAAAGTTGACGATGATTTTCTTGATGATTTGGAGGAAATTCTAATCAGTTCCGATGTGGGAGTTGATACAACCGTAAAAATTATCGAACGTTTGGAAAAAAGAGTATCGGAAGACAAATTTTTCGGAATACAGGAACTTAATAAACTTTTGAAAGAAGAAATTACGGCTTTATTATCCGAAAATGAAGTTAATACACATGAAATTAATTGGGAAAAACCAAACGGAAATCCTTATGTTATTATGGTTGTCGGTGTTAACGGCGTAGGAAAAACAACAACCATCGGGAAATTGGCTTGGAAATTTAAAAATGAAGGGAAAAAAGTTATTCTCGGTGCTGCCGATACTTTTCGTGCCGCTGCCGTCGAACAATTAGATATTTGGGCAAATCGCATTGATGTTCCGATAATTAAACAAAAAACCGGTGCCGACCCGGCTTCCGTTGCTTTTGATACGCTTAATTCCGCAAAAGCAAATAATGCCGATATTGTTATTATCGACACGGCGGGACGTTTGCATAATAAAATCAATTTAATGAATGAACTTACAAAAGTAAAACGCGTAATGCAAAAAATTATTCCCGATGCACCGCACGAAATTTTACTTGTTCTTGACGGTTCTACCGGACAAAATGCCTTTGAACAGGCAAAACAATTTACAAAAGCAACCGAAGTTAACGCATTAGCGGTAACCAAACTCGACGGAACGGCAAAAGGCGGTGTGGTAATAGGTATTTCCGACCAATTTAAAATTCCCGTAAAATACATCGGCGTGGGCGAACAAAAAGAAGATTTGCAAATTTTTAATAAGGATAAATTTGTTAATTCTCTGTTTAATTAAGAAACAAACTGATAGGTTAAGTTCGGTCAAAAAAGTTTGAATGTACAGACGGTGAAATCAGCCGCCGGTTAAGTTGTATCAGTTTTCGTGTGCTTTTGAAATTTGGTTTAAAAAACAATTCTTTAATGTGAAATCAGAAAGCTATTTTTAATTTTTTACCAATCGGTAACATACCGATAAGTGAAAAATACAAAATTCTTTTTATACCCAATCCGTAAACAAATATGGCAAAAATAAATATAATAACTCTCGGTTGTTCAAAAAATTTGGTGGACAGCGAAAACACAGCAACACAAATTAATAATCAAAATATAGAATTTACTTTCGATGAATTTAACTTTGATGCCGATACGGTAATAATAAACACTTGCGGTTTTATTGCCGATGCAAAAGAGGAATCCGTAAATACAATTCTTGAATTTGCTCAGGCAAAAATTGACGGGAAAATCGAAAATCTGTATGTAATGGGCTGTTTATCTGAAAGATATAAAGATGAGTTGAAAGAGGACATCCCGGAGGTCGACCGATTTTTCGGCGTAAACGATATACAGGAAATTGTTGAACAACTTCATATTGATTACAAAAAAGAACTGCTCGGCGAACGTGTTATTTCAACACCGAGCCATTTTGCCTACCTGAAAATTTCCGAAGGTTGCGACCGCACTTGTGCTTTTTGTGCCATTCCGCTGATAAGAGGGAAGCATAAATCCGTTCCGAAGGAAATTCTTATCAGTCAGGCAAAAAATCTGGCAAAAAAAGGCGTAAAAGAGCTTATTTTAATTGCACAAGATTTAAGTTATTACGGATTAGATATTTATAAAAAACAGATGCTTCCGGAATTAACAGAAAAACTTTCCGAAATTGAAGGAATTGAAATTATCCGATTACATTATGCCTATCCGGCAAATTTTCCCGAAGCTATTTTACAAGTTATGCGTGAGAAACAAAATATTGCAAAATATCTTGATATTCCGTTTCAACATATCAGCGATAATGTGTTGCTAAGGATGAAACGCAGACACGATAAACAATTAACAATCAATTTGATAAATAAAATCAGAAAAGAAGTTCCGGGTATTGCGATAAGAACAACTTTGCTTGTCGGATTTCCGGGCGAAACCGAAAAAGATTTTGAAGAGTTGAAAACGTTTGTTAAAGAAATGCGTTTTGACCGTCTCGGTGTTTTTACCTATTCGGAAGAAGAAAATACCTACGGCGGCGACAATTACGAAGACAATGTTCCGGAAACGGTAAAACAAGCCCGTGCCGATGAAATTATGGAAATTCAGCAACAAATATCGTATGAAATAAATCAACAAAAAGTCGGAAAAATATTTCAAGTAATAATTGATAAAGAAACCGAAGATTACTATGTCGGACGAACGGAATTTGATTCTCCGGAAGTAGATAACGAAGTTTTAATTAAGAAAATAAAAGAATTGAAAACAGGGGAAATTTATCCGATAAAAATTATATCTGCGGAAGAATTTGACCTTTACGGAGAACTTGTTTTTCTAAAATTAAATTTATCAAAGGGTTAGACAATATTTTTCCGTACAATCTTATTTTTCAACAAAACTGTTTTTAATCAAGCCAAAATTCTGTTTTGTGGAAATTTCCGTTTTTTTTCATCTGTAAAATACAAACTTAAAAAAAACAACGATGGAAAAAAATGCTCAAAACTCACATTTAAGGAAAAATTTAACACTTTACATTACATTTGTGCTTGCTTTTATAATGATTTTTTTATTGTTTATAAATAAAATATCTGCACAGGTTTATAATGAGTGTGCTGCTAAGAATGCAATTTATGAAACAAAAATTGATACAAGAACGGGAAAACTTAAAAATGTAAAAGTAGAAGCAGACCGGTACGGGAATGCACAAGGAAATCAATACGATTTGGCGGTTGACGGTGCTTTTCAAGGAGAAACCATTGTTGTTTTGCATCTTTACACCGGCGAAGGTTTTGATTTTTCATTACCGAAAGCGGCATTAAAAGAAAAAGGATTTTCGGTTTATCGTTATATTGATAATCCGCCTTCGCCCGAAGAATTGGAGAAAGCATTAAGTAAAGCATGCCAACTTTGGATAATTTCAAGCTATACACAAAAATTGAACGAAGGACATCTTAAAGTAATCAAGAAATTTTTCGACAGCGGAAAGGGCGTTTATATTTGGGGAGATAACGATCCGTATTATGCCGATGCAAATTATGTTTCCGATTATCTGATAGGGGTAAAAATGTTCGGAAATCTGCCCGGAAATGTCACGGTAGGATTAAATGATAAAAATAAAAAAATCGGCTTAACTCCCGGACATTTGATTACAACGGGTTTGGAATATGTTTACGAAGGAATTACAATTGCAACTTTGCAGGACAAACAACAAGTTTTGGAACCCTTAATCTACGGGCACGAAAAAAACCTTGTATGTGCAACCTATGAGCAAGACGGAAAACGTTTAATCCTTGACGGCGGCTTTACGCGATTATATGTTTCATGGGATAATGCCGGAACCGGACGCTATGTGAAAAATGCCGCTGCATGGTTGGTTAATTATGAACGATTTGCAAAAAAAGCAGAAAAAATATAAAAAAATATCCGGGTTTTTATGGAATAGTCCCGACTGTTTCATCTTTAAGTCAAATGAGTTTTATT
>CAZCPV010000182.1:0-6217 GCA_964500765.1 uncultured Draconibacterium sp. | reverse complement strand
TCCCGAAAAATTTAAAAAATCAAAAAGTTTACGACTTCTTATTAAAAAAAACACCTATACCTGCAGCATAAACCGAAATTTTGAAGACGTTATAAAAAACTGCAAAAACATAAACCGTAGAGACGGAGAAGGTACTTGGATTACCGACGAAATGCAAAGTGCATACATAAAATTACACAAACTCGGATTTGCAAAATCCGTTGAAGTTTATAATTTAAAAAACGAACTTGTCGGAGGGCTTTACGGAGTACAACTCGGCAAAATATTTTTCGGCGAATCCATGTTCAGCAAAGAAAGTAATACCTCAAAAATTGCATTGGCTTATTTAATCGAGAAATCGAATATAAAACTTATTGACGCACAAGTTTATACCTCACATTTAGAAAGTCTCGGCGGTGAATATATTCCTCTTAATGAATTTTTATTATTTTTGAAAAAATATACTTAACCGGTATTAAGCAAAATTTTTTAAGAAAAAAATAGCTAATGAAGCAAAAAAATTACCCCACATCAAAATTAATTCGGTTTATAACACATATCGTATTTTTCTTATTCACAAAATTTTACGGCATTAAGTCAAAAATGCCGAAAGACGTAAAAAAACTCAAACCGCCGTATTTGGTTCTCGGAAATCATGTCGGCTATTGGGATCCGTTTATTACCGGGCATTTTTTACCGCATTTTACGCATTTTGTATCTTCCGATGCGGCTTTTCGCAATCCGATTATTCGTTTTTTTCTTAACGGGCTCGGTACCGTTCCGAAGAAAAAAAGCATAAGAGACACAAAAGTTATACGAGATATTATTTCCGTAATTAAACAAGGCGAGAATGTAGGAATTTTTGCCGAAGCAACAAGAACTTGGTCGGGCAGCACACAGCCGATTGACCCTTCAATCGGCAAATTAATTAAAATGCTGAATGTTCCGGTGGTGGTTCCCGTTCTTAAAGGTATGAATTTATTTAACCCGCGTTGGGCATATAACATTCGCCGAACAAAAGTTGAAGTTCAGTATAAATTGTTGTTTACGAAAGAAGCCGTCGGCAAACTTTCAGAAAATGAAATTTACACAAGATTTAACCAAGCGATTCTTCACGATGAAGTTGATTATCAGCGAAACAGAATGAATAAAATTCGGTCGAACAAGCGTGCCGAATACATAAATCATGCACTTTATTATTGCCCCGGATGCAAAAGTATCGATATGTTTTCGGCAAAAGGAAACGATTTTTATTGCCGTTCCTGCGGATACGATATTCACATAAACAAATACGGTTTTTTTGAACGTAAAAGTTTCGGGAAATTGTATTTCGATAATATCAGAGATTGGTTTAATTATGAAGAAACAGAACTTCTGAATTTCATTAACGAAAAATTGAAGGCAAACTTTGACGGTGTAATTTTTGAAGATAAGGCATCGAAAGTTTATATCGAAACCGAAAATAAAAAAGATTTAATTTTTACAGGAAAAGCAGATATTAAACTTTTTACCGACAAAATAAAGATTGATTATATCGATAAAAAGAACCAAATAATCATGAATTTTAACGATTTGCAAACCATTAATCCGCAGGTAAACGAACGGCTTGAAATTTATTATAAAAATACGGCATACAGAATTGTCGGAAACCGTCCGGGCGTATCGGCATTAAAGTGGGAAGTTGCCGCAAACGCAATATGGAAACGGCTCGGGCAAAATCATAAACTTTCGAGCTATATAAAATGTTAAAATTTGTTATATGAAATTAAATATTTACTCCCATAATAAGAATATCATCAACCTGTTCATAATCTCCCTGCCACTCCGTCAATGTATTTTCAAGAATTTCTTTTTGATTTTTCATTGGTTTTTCCGAAGCTGAAATTAAAATCTCTTTAAATTTTTTTGATTTTAATTTTCCGCCTTTTTCCCCTCCGAATTGATCGATATAACCGTCGGAAAAAAGATAAATCGAATCATTTTTTTCTAATTGAATTGTGTGATTTTCGAAAGGTTTCTCATTAATGTAAATACCTATCGGATTTCGAGTCGGTTTAAAAACCGTTAGTTCTTTATTTCGAATAAGATACATCGGATTGTTGGCACCTGAATATTTGGCTTTAAGATTTTCGGTATTAATCAAACAAAGTCCCATATCCATTCCGTCTTTTGTTTCGTCAAATTTTCCGGTTTGTTTCAAGTAAACTTTTATTTTTTTTCTTAAAACATCTAAAATTTCGCCGGGGCTGTCTAAATGTCTTGATGTTACATGCTCACTCAACAGAGAAATTCCCAACATACTCATAAAAGCTCCGGGAACACCGTGTCCCGTACAATCTGCCGCAACAATTACAATATAATTTCTTATTTTTTTAATCCAATAAAAATCACCGCTTACAATATCCCTCGGTTTGTAAAGAATAAAATATTGATTAAATGTGTCTTCTAAAATCGATTCGCCGTGAAGCATGGCAAATTGAATACGACTTGCATAGTTTATACTGCTCGTAATTTGACGATTGCTTTCTTCTGCTATTTCTTTTTGAAATTCCAATTCTTCTTTTTGTGTCAGAATTTCTTCTTTTTGTTGAAGCAAAAATCCGTTTTGTGTTTCAATTTCTTCTTTTTGTTGCTGAATTTCAGAATTTTTATCTATCAACAATTTGTTCATTTTTTTCTTCTGTATAAAACTTCTTAAAATAATTAATCCGATAATTAAAATGACAAATATAATTCCTGCCATAATATAGTTTCGAAACTTTTGCTTTTCAATTTCGGCTTGTTGAATTTTTTGTTTTGCTTCGTTTATTTCTTTTTCCTGTTGTGCTAATTGTTCGGCAATTTCTTTTTCAACATTCAGATATTCAATTTCCTGAGCTTTTTTTAATGTATCTTTTTCCAATTTTTTAACAACTTTTTCCGTTTCTGTTCTGAGCGATTTTTCCGTGTTTATTTTTTTCCTCAATACATTTTGAGTCATATTAAAAGTCTTATCTTTCACGCTTAAATATTTTTTCAAATATCGCAAAGCTTTTTCGGGTCTGTTTGAATATTCATACAGAAAAGTTAGTGCTTTGTAATTATAAATTAATAATCTGTTGTTTTTTGCCGCCTTTGCCGTTTCTATACTTTTTTTAAAGTTTTTTTCGGCTTTTCGTAAATTTCCGGATTTATCATAAATTAAAGCAATATTATAATATGCTTTTGCAATCTCTGATTTTGATGAACTGTGTATCGTTTTCTTTAATTCATACTCATAATATTTCACAGACTCTGAATAATCTCCCGAATAAAAGTAAGCTGCACCCAAAGTATTATATAAATTTGCGTACAAATAATCGGGAACTGAGATTTTTTTAGCTTTTTTCAATGCACGTTCGGCATAGCTTTTTGATTTTTCAATATCTTTATCCAAATAAGCTTCTGAAAGATTATCCAAAATTTTAATTTCATTCAATCCGGAGGCATTTTTTAATTGTTTTTCTAACTTCCGGATAGTTTGAGCTTCGGAATTTAAAGGAATAATAAAGAAAAAGACTGACAGCAGGAATATATATTTTTTCACAATTTTTAGTTTTAGAGTTAGATAATATTATTTTTTTAACAAATATACGAAATCATACAATACATTCAACTTTCTCTTTGAAAAATAAATAAAAAAGCCGTATTTAAATACGACTTTAAAAAAATAATATGATTTAAAAATTTACAAACTCCAATAAGCCGAATCTTGTATTTTATCTTTCAGAAAACCTTTTATATCAATAACAATCCCTTTTTCGGAAGAATGTTTTTTAAAAAAATCTTCGTTCAAATCGAGGTATTGCTTATGATTTACGGCAACAATAATTGCATCGTAATCATTTCCCGGCTTTTCCGACAAGCCAATATTATATTCATATTTTACTTCTTTTGCCGATGCATAAGGGTCGATAATATCAACATTTACATTGTAACTTTCTAATTCTTTATAAATTGTAACCACTTTTGTGTTTCTGATATCGCTTACATTTTCTTTAAAAGTAATTCCCATTATAAGAACTTTGGCACCTTTTATATATTTATCCTGAGCAGCAATCATTTTAACAGTTTGTTTTGCAACGTATCCGCCCATCGAATCGTTTACAAAACGCCCGGAATTTATAATATGCGGATGATAACCCAACTCTTTGGCTTTATGAACCAAATAATAAGGATCTACACCGATACAATGTCCGCCGACTAAACCCGGCGTAAATTTCAAAAAATTCCATTTTGTACCGGCAGCTTTCAATACTTCATAGGTATTTATTCCCATTTTATTGAAAATAATCGAAAGCTCATTCATTAAAGCAATATTAACATCGCGCTGTGTATTTTCAATAATTTTTGCAGCTTCCGCAACTTTTATCGAACTTGCCCTGTGTGTTCCTTTTTTCAGAATAATTTCGTAAATTTTTGCTATATTATCCAATGCTTCGTCGTCGCAGCCGGAGACTATTTTTGTTATTGTTGTAAGCGTATGAACTTTATCTCCCGGATTTATTCGCTCCGGTGAATAACCCACTTTAAAATCTTCGCAATATTTCATGCCGGATTCTTTTTCCAAAACAGGAACACAATCTTCTTCGGTACAACCCGGATAAACCGTTGATTCAAAGACAATATAATCGCCTTTTTTTATGTTCTGTCCGACAATTTCGCATGCCGATAACAAAGGAACCAAATCGGGCTGATTGTGTTCATTAATCGGAGTAGGAACGGCAACTATATGAAAATCTGCCTGTTGCAAATCTTTTGGGTCGGAAGTAAATTCAATATTCGTACCTTCAAAATCTTCCGACGAAAGTTCTTTACTCGGGTCGATATGATTTTTCATCATTTCAACCCTTTCTTTATTAATATCAAAACCGATAACTTTGATAATTTTTGAAAACTCAAGTGCAATCGGCAAACCGACATATCCGAGTCCGACTACGGAAATGGTTGCTTTATCTCTTATTAATTTATTATACATTTTGCTTGATTAATATATTATATTTTTTTATTTTTTCAATAAAGGATGATAATTTCCTGTTAAGCCGACGGGGGCGGCATTTCTTATTTTATAAACAGTTTGAATCGTTGAACGAATATCATTTAATCCGAAACCGTTTCCTTTGAGAATTTCTCGGTAACTTAGGGTATGTAAATCGGTAAAACCGCCGCTGAATTCTATTTCTTTTCCGTCAACGGTAATTGAGCGATAGGTTCTTTGTCCTTTTTTCTTAACATCTTCGGGAATATTATTATAGTCAACACTTAAAAACCAACGCACATTTGCACGTTCTAATTTTAAGAAACCGGCAGCCGTTGCTTCTTCGGAAATATGAACGATATTTTCTTTTACTCCGCCGAAAATCCAAGACAGCATATCGAAAAAATGAACGCCGATATTGGTTGCCACACCGCCCGATTTTTGTATATCACCTTTCCAACTTATGAAATACCAACGACCGCGAGATGTCAAATAGGTTAAATCTATATCAAAAATCTTGTCTTTAGGGGCATTTTCAACTTCTTTTTTTAATTTTATAATGCTCGGATGCAAACGCAATTGTAAAATTGTATTTATTTTTTTCCCGGTTTCTTTTTCAACTTCTGCAAGGGCATCAACATTCCAGGGATTTAATACCAAGGGTTTTTCACATATTGCTTCGGCTTGTTGTTTTAATGCAAAACGAATATGAGAATCGTGCAAATAGTTTGGTGTACAAATACTTACATAATCAATCTGTTTATTCTCATTATGACGTAGTTTGTCGATATGCCGGTCAAAACGTTCAAATTCGGTAAAGAAATCGGCTTCCGGAAAATAGCTGTCGATAATTCCTACACTGTCGAACTTGTCAAGTGCGGCAATTAAATTATTATTTGTTTCTTTTATGGCTTGCATATGCCTCACGGCGATATACCCGGCAGCTCCTATAAGGGCAAAATTTTTCATACTTATTTAGTTAAAAGTATAAAGGTGAAAGTTTAAAGTTTTTTTACAATATCATCAAAAAGTATATATTTTTCATTACTTTCGGGGCAAACGGCAATTCCGTTTTCGTCAAAATTAAGTCGATGCCCGTATTCGCTCATCCAACCGATTTGTTTTGCCGGATTTCCTACAACTAATGCATAATCTTTTATTTCTTTTGTAACTACAGCACCGGCACCGATAAATGCAAATTTTCCGATATTATGTCCGCAAACAATGGTTGCATTTGCCCCG
>CAZCPV010000181.1:3711-6249 GCA_964500765.1 uncultured Draconibacterium sp. | reverse complement strand
TCGGGAAAAATGATAAAATTAAAGAACTGGTTGAAAAATATTTACACTGTATGTAATCAAAGACTTTCCAAGTCTTTATGGCTTGGAAAGTCTGAAAAAGCTACATCCTTTCAAGCAACCCCTCAATAATCTTTGTCATTTTCGGCTCAACATCTCCGGCAACGTCCTGAACTTCTTCATGTGTTGTTTCTCCTTCCGGGTCTGACGGCTCGCTTTCATTTGTTATTACTGACATACCGAAAATTTTCATTCCCTGGTGATGGGCAACAATTACTTCCGGCACGGTTGACATCCCTGTTGCATCGGCACCGAATATTCTGAATAAACGATATTCGGCAGGTGTTTCCAAAGTAGGCCCCGAGCTGCCTATATAAATTCCTTTTTGCACACTTATTCCGTTTTCTTCGGCAATTCTTTCGGCAATTTTAACATATTCGGCATTATAAACTTTGCTCATATCCGGAAACCGAACACCCAGTTCATCAAAATTTTTTCCTCTTAAAGGATGTTCCGGGAAGTTGTTAATATGATCCGTAATTATCATTAAATCACCTTGTTTAAAATTCGGATTCAGTCCTCCTGCCGCATTTGAGACGATTAATTTTTTTACTCCCAAAAAGTGCATCACTCTTACGGGAAATGTTACTTCTTTCATCCCGTATCCTTCATAATAATGAAATCGTCCTTGCATGGCAACAACATTTCTTCCGGCAAGTTTGCCGAAAACCAATTGTCCCGAATGTCCTTCTACGGTTGATACCGGAAAGTTCGGAATGTCTTGATATTTGATTTTTACGGCATTTTCAATTTTATTTCCTAAACCGCCTAAACCGCTGCCGAGAATAATGGCAATTTCCGGGCTAATTTTGATTTTTGTTTTTAAAAAATCGGCTGTGTCTTTAATTTTACCTAACATTTTTACAGTATTTTAATTTTATTCTTTATTTGAAAAACGTAAATATAGAAAAAATATTGAAACAATTGCTTTATTGCAAATTCTTAAAATAAATCTGAATACTGCAAACATATTAATAAAGACGATAATCACAAATATAATCAGCGAAGATATGCCGAATCCGAATCATCTGTTTTTTACTGTAAAAAGTATTTTGTTCTGTGTTCGGAACAATAAAACAGTATTTTTATTCTACATACAGAATAAGAACTATATTTCTTATCCTATACACAGAATAAAAAACACAATTTTTGTTTTGTAGTCAGAATAAAATTACTTATATTTGTCGAAAATAAAATTAAATGGACAAAGTAAAATTAAAAAATTTAATCATAGAAAATCAAGAATTTTTGCGAGAAGCTGATATGTATTTTCGAGATTATCCCATCGAAAAACATGCAAATTATGTATTCACGGGATCTCGCCGTGCCGGAAAATCATTTTTTATGTACGGTATTGCAAAAAAAATATTGTCCGATGAAATTACCCAAAAACATATTCTTTTTATAAATTTTGAAGACGAACGATTTCTTGAATTTACGGCGGCAGACTTCAATCTGATACTTGAATGTTACAAAGAATTATATAATTTAAAGCCCATACTTTTTTTCGATGAGATACAAAATATTACGGGATGGGAAAAATTTGTAAGACGACTTGCCGACAAAAATTTTCGCGTTTTTGTTACCGGAAGCAACGCAAAAATGTTGAGCAACGAAATAGCAACAGTACTCGGCGGACGATTTTTAATAAAAGAAATACAAACACTCTCATTTTCGGAATTTTTAAATTTTAAGGGAATAAAACTTAAAAAAAACTACGAATTTTCATCTCAAAAACACGAAATAAAACGACAACTTAACGATTATCTGCTATACGGCGGATTTCCTGAACTAATAAATTATACAAACAAACGCGAATTTCTAAATAATTTATATCAAAAAGTGCTTTACGGCGATATAATTGCACGCCACGATATAAAAAACAAACAATCAATCAGATTATTAGTAAAAAAAATGGCGGAAAGCGTTAATGACGAAACATCGTTTAACAGAATAAAAAATTTGATAAAATCAACCGGTATATCAATAGGAACAGGCACATTAATTGATTATTTTGAATACTTAAAAGATGGGTTTTTATTGTTTGATTTACAAAACTATGCAACAAAATTTACAGAAAGAGAAAGCAAAAAAAAGTTTTATTTTTCCGACAACGGCATATTAATGCTGTTTTTTACGGAAGACAGAAGTAAGTTAATTGAAAATTTGGTTTACGTTGAACTTCGCCGACGATTTTCCGAAAATTTTTACTACTACAAACAAACTTACGAAACCGATTTTTATATCCCTGAAAAACAGCTTCTTATACAGGTAACACTTACAATGAATGAGCCGGAAACACGAAAACGCGAAATAAATTCATTGCAAAAAACAATGCAGAAATTAGATATAAACAAAGGATATATAATAACTTACGATGATAACGAAGAAACAATAATAAACAAAAACGGAAAAATACACGTATTAAAATTATGGAAATGGCTTTTAGATAAAAAATAGGAACACGGATAACGCCGATTT
>CAZCPV010000181.1:0-3611 GCA_964500765.1 uncultured Draconibacterium sp. | reverse complement strand
AAAAATTAATAAAATTTATATAATATGAAAGCTCAAAAATATCAACCCAAAAATCACATCAGAATTGTAACTGCCGCATCGCTTTTCGACGGACACGATGCCGCCATTAACGTCATGCGACGAATTATTCAAAGTTCGGGTGCCGAAGTTATTCACTTGGGACATAATCGCTCGGTGCAGGAAATCGTAGATTGTGCCGTGCAGGAAGACGTGCAGGCAATAGCAATAACAAGTTATCAGGGCGGACATATTGAATTTTTTAAGTATATGAAAGACCTGCTGAAAGAAAAAGGCAGGGAAAATATAAAAATTTTCGGAGGCGGAGGCGGCGTAATTCTGCCCGAAGAAATTAAAGAGCTTCACAAATACGGTATCACGCGTATTTATTCGCCCGACGACGGTCGCGAAATGGGTTTGCAAGGCATGATTAACGACCTTATGCAAAAATCCGATTTTCCGGTTACGGTTGACGATATTCACGATTTAGAAAAATTAAAAAATAAAGACATAAACACAATCGCACGCTTAATAACAACTGCCGAGTGTTGTAATACAAAAGTTTCGCCCGAACTCGAAAAAATTCGGAAAATTGCTTCCGAAAAGAAAACACCCGTTCTCGGAATTACCGGAACCGGAGGAAGCGGAAAATCTTCGCTTGTCGATGAACTTGTTCGCCGATTTCTTGATGATTTTGATGAAAAAACCATTGCCATAATTTCCGTTGACCCGTCGAAACGAAAAACAGGCGGAGCATTACTCGGCGACCGTATCCGAATGAACAGCATTAATAATGAGCGTGTTTACATGCGTTCGTTGGCAACGCGTCAGGCAAATCTTTCGCTTTCGCCCTACGTGCATGATGCCGTAGATATTGTAAAAGCCGCCGGCTACGACCTTGTTATTTTAGAAACTTCGGGTATCGGGCAGTCCGATACCGAAATTACCGACCAAAGCGATGTCGCAATGTATGTTATGACCCCCGAATACGGTGCCGCAACACAGTTGGAAAAGATTGATATGCTTGATTTTGCAGACATTATTGCCATAAATAAATTTGATAAAAGAGGAGCTTTGGATGCTTTGCGAGACGTAAAAAAACAATATCAAAGAAATCATGAAATTTTTGATAAAGATGTTGATGAAATGCCCGTTTTCGGCACAGTTGCATCGCAATTTAACGACAGCGGCGTAAACGAACTTTATGTTGCTTTAATGAATTTAATTTCCGAAAAATCAGGACAAAATTTCAAAGGAAAATATCAACTTACAAGCGAAATGCAGAAAAAAATGGTAATTATTCCGCCAAAACGTGTGCGATATTTATCCGAAATTGCCGAAACAATCCGAAACTACAACGAATGGACTGAAAAACAAGCCGAAATTGCCCGAAATTTGTTTGCTTTTAAAAAGACCGCAGAGCATCTGCAAAACACAGAAGCATCAAAACAAATTGATGAAATTTACAAAAAAACAGAACTCGACCTTGACCCGCACAACAAAATAATTATTGAAAATTGGGACGAAAAAGTAAAAAAATATGCCGGCGATGAATACGTTTATCAAGTTAGAGGGCGAGATATTAAAGTTACAACCTTTACAAAAAGTCTTTCGCAACTTCGCATACCAAAAATATCATTACCGAAATACAAAGATTGGGGCGAAATTTTAAAATGGAATTTGCGTGAAAACGTGCCGGGCGAATTTCCGTATGCCGCCGGAGTTTTTCCTTTTAAAAGAGAAGGCGAAGACCCAACCAGAATGTTTGCCGGCGAAGGGGGGCCCGAACGAACAAATAAACGTTTCCATTATGTTTCATTGGGAATGCCTGCCAAACGCCTTTCAACTGCCTTTGATTCAGTAACTTTATACGGCGAAGACCCCGACCGCCGACCCGATATTTACGGAAAAATAGGAAATTCCGGAGTTTCAATTGCTTGCCTTGATGATGCCAAAAAATTATATTCAGGTTTTGAACTCACAAATCCCAAAACTTCCGTTTCGATGACTATAAACGGTCCCGCACCCATTATGACGGCTTATTTTATGAATGCCGCCATCGACCAAGAATGTGAAAAATATATCCGTAAAAATGGGCTTGAAAACGAAGTTGAAGCAAAAATTACTGAAATTTACAAAACAAAAGGCACACAACGTCCCGTTTATCAAGGCGATTTGCCCGAAGGAAACAACGGTCTCGGTTTGATGCTTTTGGGGGTAACGGGCGAAGATGTTTTACCGAAAGACATATATCAACAAATTGCAAAAGAGACAATTACAAAAGTAAGAGGCACGGTGCAAGCCGATATTTTAAAAGAAGACCAAGCACAAAATACCTGCATCTATTCTACCGATTTTTCGTTGAAATTAATGGGCGATATGCAGGAATATTTTATCAATAACGGCGTGCGAAATTTCTATTCGGTGTCAATTTCCGGCTATCATATTGCAGAAGCAGGGGCAAATCCCATTTCGCAACTTGCGTTTACGCTTGCCAACGGTTTCACTTACGTGGAATATTATGCTTCGCGCGGAATGGACATCAATAAATTTGCACCAAACTTATCGTTCTTTTTCTCTAACGGATTAGACCCCGAATACTCGGTTATGGGGCGTGTTGCTCGACTTATTTGGGCAAAAGCAATGAAGAAAAAATACGGTGCCGATGCTCGTTCGCAAATGTTAAAATATCATATTCAAACATCCGGGCGTTCGCTCCATGCACAAGAGATTGATTTTAACGATATTCGCACAACGTTGCAAGCTCTATATGCCATTTATGATAACTGTAACTCACTCCATACCAACGCTTATGATGAAGCAATCACAACCCCTACGGAAGAAAGCGTAAGACGTGCAATGGCAATTCAACTCATTATAAATCACGAGCTTGGCTTGGCAAAAAATCAAAACCCCTTGCAAGGTTCATTTATAATTGAAGAACTTACTGATTTGGTCGAAGAAGCCGTTCTCTTGGAATTTGACCGCATAACAGAACGCGGCGGTGTTCTCGGAGCAATGGAAACCATGTATCAACGAAGTAAAATTCAGGAAGAAAGTCTTTATTATGAACGACTTAAACATACAGGCGAATTGCCTATAATGGGTGTAAATACTTTTTTGTCATCGAAAGGTTCGCCGACAGTTACACCGGGCGAAGTTATCCGTGCAACGGAAGACGAAAAAGAATATCAAATTTTTATGCTCGAACAATTGCAAAAAACACAAGCAGAAAAATGTCCTAAAGCACTTGAAAAACTGAAAAATGCGGCAATAAATAACCGAAATATTTTTGCTGAACTTATGGAAACCGCAAAAGTCTGCTCAATAGGACAAATAACAGGTGCTTTGTTTCAAGTCGGCGGGCAGTACAGGAGGAATATGTAGTTTGTAGTTGAAAAATAAATTGCAAGTTATCTCAAAACTGTCGTGTAACGGACAGATATATTTTTTCTTATTTTTTATGTACATAATAAAAATAATCTTGTTCTGAATAATCAAATTATATATCTTTGAGTTTTATTTGACAGAAGCGAATAAAAATTTATAATCCATAACTCATAACTCATAATTCATAATTAAAATAAGATGGCTTTTAAAAATATAAAACCCGG
>CAZCPV010000180.1:4139-6259 GCA_964500765.1 uncultured Draconibacterium sp. | reverse complement strand
TTGCGGAATTTTAGAAATATTTTTCATAAAAACCGTATGTATTCCTCCAAGCTTATTTTTTCTTAAAGCTCTGACATCTTCTTTCATTTTTTTTAAAATATTTTTGATATTTTTATTGCTCTCGCCGCCTATACGCATTTTTATCATCACTTCGGGCAGGTAGGCAATTGAAATTTTTTCTTTTCCGAGAAAGCGAAGTATTATATCGTAATCGGCTGATATACTGAAATTTGTATCAAACAGACCGTATTTATCGTAAATTTCTTTTTTAACAAAAAATGTCGGGTGCGGCGGCATCCAGCCCCTTTTTAATTTTAAAAAACTGTATTTCCCGGCTTTCCAATATCGGATAATTTTATCGGTATTTTCTTTTGAAACATATTGCAAATCTCCGTATATACTGTCGGTTTTCTTTTCGGTAAAAAGTTTTACTGCTTTTTCTATGACCCTATTATCGGAAAAGATATCGTCGGCATGAAGAAATACGATTATATCACCGGTTGCATTTTTTATGCCTTTGTTCAGTGCATCGTAAATTCCGTTGTCGGGTTCACTTATTACTTTTAAAATTTTTGTAGAATTATTATTAATTAATGAAAGTGTTTTGTCTTTTGATGCACCGTCAATAATTATATGTTCAATATTAATGTAAGTTTGTGATACTACCGAACTTATTGTATCTAAAACAGTTGATTCGTTGTTATATGTTGCTGTTATTATTGAAACTTTCATATTTGTATTACAGTGTTTTTAATGAAAATAATTTTGTGTACGGAATAAAATGTATCGTCGTTTTGTTTATTTTAATTTCAGAATTTAGTTTTAAATTTACAATATAAGCATCTTTCGGCTTGTATCTGTTTATGAAATTTCTGAAAGAACGGCTTATATTTTCTTTTTTCATTTTTTTATATCTTACTTCAATCGGTATAAGTTCCGAAATTTTATCGATTACAAAATCAACTTCTGCCTTATCGGTTGTTCTCCAATACTTTATTTCATTATTTCTTGAAACCTGCTCTTTCAAAATATTAAATATAAAATTTTGAAAAACAAAACCAAAATCAATGGAATTTGTCAGATTTCCGTATTTCCCGAGAGCATAATTCATCATGCCGATATCCGTAAAATAAATCATCGGAGCTTTACGAATTTCTTTTCCCGTATTTTTGAAGTAGGGTCGTATTTTCTTAATCGAAAATGTTTTTTCCGCAAAATACAGATATTTTTTTAATGTTTGCATCGATGTATCCGTGTCGTTTGCAATATTTGTGAAATTCAGCAATTTACCGGATAAAAATGCCAACATTCTGAAAATATCTTTAAAAAGTTCGGGATTGCTTATATTTAAGAGTTTTATTAAATCCTTTTCGATATAGCTGTTATAAATTTCATTTATTAATTTAACTTTTTCGTCACTGTCCGTTTCTGTTACAATCCTTGGGAAACCGCCGAAATTCAGGTATTCATTTAAAAAAGCATCCGTTTTTTCTTTTTCAAACTCGAAATATTTATCTAACCGGTTTGAGTATTTGTAATCGGTTTTATAATCAATAAATTCGGTGAAAGTAACCGGTGTCATTTCAAAAATACGTTTTCTGCCGAGTAACGATTCTTGTATTTTTTCTTTAAGTTCGATACTGCCCGACCCTGAAACGATAAATTTATACGGTAATTTTAAGTCATAAATTCCTTTCAAATAAAGACCTGCATTTTTTCGTCTTTGAATTTCGTCTATAAAAACATATCCTTTTTCATTACCGAATTCAAATTTTAATTTATTAACTAATGCTTCTTGGGTTTCTAAAAATTCTTTGTCTTTATCAAAATCAAAATTCAGAAATAAGGTTTTGTTGCCTTCTTTTATAAGATTTGTCCTTAATTTATGCAATACCGTAGATTTTCCGCATTGACGTATGCCGCTGATAATTGTTATTTCTTTTTTGTTGAGATGTTTTTTTATTTTGTTATACATCTCTCTTTTTACGATATAATCAGAATCCATAATCACAAGATTATAATTTCTGCAAATTTATGAAATAATCGGGTTAAATACAAATTTTACTTTATAAATTATCGTGTTAAACAAAACATAGTATTACGGAATAATCGGGTTAAAC
>CAZCPV010000180.1:0-4039 GCA_964500765.1 uncultured Draconibacterium sp. | reverse complement strand
GAATAATCGGGTTAAACGATAAATATATACTGAGGAAAACATATACGGATATGGAAAAACAATATCTTTCATAAAGAATATCGGGAAATCTTTATGGTTTTACAACCTGTATATTTGTAAAACATATAAAATGCAATATCTTTTATGCTTCGTTCTTTATTCTTTCAACTACAAAATTTTCTAAAATCAACAAATCCATTTTTGTCCTTAAAAAGGTTGCAATTGCTTCTTTCGGAGTGTTAACAATCGGCTCGTTTTCATTAAAAGATGTGTTCAAAACAATCGGAACACCTGTTTTATCATAAAATTTGCTAATCAATGCGTGATATTTCGGATTTATTTCTTTATGAACACTTTGCAAACGTCCGGAACCGTCAACATGAGTAACGGCAGGAATAATTTTTCTTTTTTCTTCTTTAATCCTGTAAACTTTTTCCATAAAAGGAACATCCTGTGACTGTTCAAAATACTCATCTACATATTCATTTAATATTGAAGGAGCAAAAGGTCTGAATTTTTCTCTTTTTTTAATTTTTATATTTAAAATTTCTTTTGCGTCCGCTCTTCGCGGATCAGCAAGTATTGAACGGTATCCCAACGCTCTCGGACCGAACTCTGAACCGCCTTTAAACCAACCGACAACTCCGGCATCAATTAATTTGTCCGAAACAATATCATAAATCTCGTTGTCTGTTTTTTTAACAACGGAAAGATTTTGTTTTTTTAATTCTTCAATTATTTGTTCATCATTAAAACTGTTTCCCGTATCGGCATTTAACATCGGTTGCTTTAATCTTTTTTCTTTGTTAATTTGATGTTTCAACCAAAGTGCCGAACCTATTGCCGTACCTGCATCAGTTGCCGCCGGCGGAAGATAAACATTTTTGAATTTTGTGTTCAAATAAATTTTTCCGTTTGCAACAGAGTTTTGTCCTACACCTCCGGCTATACAAAGATTTTCCGAACCGGTTGTTTTTTGTAGATGATTCAAAATATGAAAAATTGTAATTTCGGTAACTTTTTGAACAGATGCTGCCAAATCCATGTGATATTTTTCAATTTTTTCATCTTTTTTCCTGACTGCTCCGAATTTTTCAATCATATAATCCGAAAAAATTCTTTCAATATTCGGATATCCGTTTTCCCAAGTCATTGAAACACCCGATTTGGAATGTAAAAAGTATTTTTGATTGAGTTTAAAAAGTCCGTCGTCGGTTAATTTTACAACATCTTTAACTTTCTCGACGTATTTCGGCTCACCGTAAGGAGCAAGTCCCATCACTTTGTATTCATCGCCGTATTTCGAAAAACCGAGATATTGCGTAAAAGCCGTATAAAAAATACCGAGCGAATGCGGAAAAGTTACCGAATCCAGAACTTTTATATCATTTCCTTTCCCATAGCCGACCATAGTGGAAGTAAAATCTCCGAAACCGTCTATTGACAAAACTGCGGCTTCTTCAAACGGAGAAACAAAAAATGCACTTGCCATATGTGCACGATGATGCTCAATGTTATGAATTTCAGCTTTAATCCTGTTTTTATCAACATTAAATTCCTTTGCCAAAATATCTTTAACAGAAATTACTTTATTTGAATTTTTAACTCTGTCAAGCAAATTGGATAAATTGTGCATTTTTTTCAGAGTGTGTGTAATTTTATTAAAAAGTTTTGCCGACGGATTCCGGGAAATGGTAATATGGTCAACATCCGTAATTTGTATTCCGGCTTCCTTCAAACAAGTTTTTATTGCTTCGACCGGAAAACCTGCCCAATGTTTTACTCTTCTTAATCTTTCTTCTTCAATTGCCGCAACCAGTTTGTCATCTTTATATAAGCATGCAGCAGAATCACCGTGAAATGCATTTAATCCTAAAATATACATAGTTTCATTTTAAATTTGAACCGACAAAAATAATTTTTTTTTCGTAATGAATTTGTTTTTTGTATTAATTATCTGTTTTTTACATAAATATCCGTAGTTTAATCTTGATATGAATGATTTATTAAAGTACGAAAAACAGATAAACCGAATATTCAGTTTGTTACCGATACACTCCGAGATTTTACGAAAAAACATTAAATAATTTGAAATAAGCATCTTTTATTTCCGGGTTCTCGGCAAATTCTTTTGCAAAATTAAACGCATTTTTCGACATAATATCGTATTCGTCTTGTTTCATATCAATACATTTTTGAATAACATCTCGAAATTTTTGTTTGTCGGATAAAGCAATATCCCAACCGATTTGTTTTTCTTCAAGATTTCGCCACGGGGTTTGGTCTGAAATAATTACGGGACAACCGGCAGAAAAACTTTCTAATATCGAATGTCCGAAATTTTCGCCTTGCGAGGGCATAAAAGCAAAATGTGCATCCGAGAAAATATCGAAAACTTTCTCGCTTTCAATGCTGCCCTTAAAATTTACGCCAATATTTTTCGGCAAATTCTCAATTATTTGTTTGCATTGCCGCCAATAATTTTCGTTATGAACCGAACCGTATAAATCAAAAACGATTTTTCCCGAAAATTGAAATTGGTTTAAAATTTCCAATGCAAAAAGAGTGTTTTTTTCGGGCGAAATTCTGGCAATACTTGCAAGTTTTAAAATTCCTTTATCTTTTTTCTTCCGTCTTAATGTTTGATTTTTTATTTTCTTCGGCAAATTCGGAACAACAAAAATCGTTTTATATTTTTTTATAATTTTTTTAATATCATCGGCTTCTTTCGGTTCGGTTGCCTGAAAAACAACTTTTTTATACAATCCGAATAATTTTGCCGCTTTCAGAAACAAACTTTTCTTAAAACTTTTTGAACTGAAAGCATGTTTTGAAAGCATTCCTCTGGATGCAACAATGATTTTTTTTCTTGTTTTTTTCAAAAAATAAAGCGGAAGTATCGAAAAACGAAATGAATAAATTCCGTTTATATAAGCAATATCAAAATCTGTATTTTTTATTAATTTCTTAAGATTTTGTGCAGAAAAATTCTTTTCGGAAAAATAAAATACGAAAACATTTTCTTGAAAAGAAACCCATTTATCACTTTCAATATTTTTATACGGTTCTTTTTCCGAATAATCGGTATTGCTTGTAACTATTTCAAATTCAAACTCATTCGACAAATGTTCAATTATATTTGCAACACTGCGTATAGGTCCGCCGGCTTTGTAGCCGGGCAAAAACCAATCAATAAAAATTAATATTTTCTTTTTTTCCGACATTTGTCGCAATATTAGTAATTATTTTATAATTATTTTCGTTTTTTGCATATTGCCGTCATAACAAAATTTGTTTTTTGAAAAAAATATACCTAATCATAGTGCTTATTATCCTGAACTTTTGCAGTTTCGGACAAAATTTGACTAATTATATCACAAAAGATATTATTATTTCTAACGACAGCATTGTTATAGATACATTAAGCATTGTGCCGGAAACATTTTCAATTTTGCTGAATGATACGATTATTCCGAAATCAGATTATTCTCTGTTTTTTTCAAAATCCTTACTGACTTTTAATCCTCAAACATTCCGAAAATATCAAAATAAAAAATTAAAAATTGCCTATCGCATTTTTCCGTATAATTTTTCCGAATCCTATTTTCATAAAAATTCCGTTTTATATAACAATAAAATTAAGCGTCGCTATCCAAAAAAATATTCCGTAACTAATTCTTCGGAGTTCAACAGCTTTTCGGGATTAAAGAAATCGGGAAGTATTTCGAGAGGAATTACGTTCGGAAATAATCAAAATGCGGGGTTAAATTCGGAATTTAACCTGCAACTTTCCGGAAAGATAAGCCCCGATATTGAGATACAAGCAAATATTACCGACAGTAACATTCCGATACAAGCCGACGGGAGTTCGCAAAATTTAAGAGAATTTGATAATGTATATATCCGACTTATGTCGAAAAAAAGTACACTTGCCGTCGGAGATTTAATTTTGAAACCGACCGACGATTATTTTATGAAATTTGATAAAAAAGTAAAAGGAGCAAGTTTTATGACCCGCTTTGATACGGGGAAAAAATAT
>CAZCPV010000179.1:0-6286 GCA_964500765.1 uncultured Draconibacterium sp. | reverse complement strand
GTTCTTTTCAATTAGCACGTGCATACAGAGCATCTTATTTATTTATTGCCGCTTTGCAGGAACTTGCAAATCTTCGTTCCGTAGTCGAAAAAAATCCGGATGTTTCAGCCGTTATCGACAGAGAAATTTTTAAATGCGAATCCGGAAAACGCCTCTTTGAAAACAAAATTAAATTTGAAATTACAAATCTCGGCGACAGTATAAATTCCGAATTTCAAGACCACAGTCCCGTAATCTCGGCTGACGAATCGGTTCTTATTTTTACCTCCCGAAGACCGAACGGCTGGGATGAAGAGATTGATGAAGACGGAAACTACAACGAAGATATTTTTATAAGCGAAAAAGTTGACGGACATTGGACAAAAGCCGAAGGCATAAAAAGTATTAACACAAAAAATCACGAAGCAACCTGCAGTCTGTCTCCCGACGGTCAAACCCTTTTCATATATAAAGCCGATGACTACGGAAGCATATATCAAAGCACTTTGGAAAATAACGGATGGAGCAAGCCCGTTAAACTCGGTCCGAACATAAACACTGAAAACAGAGAAACCCACGCTTCAATCTCTGCCGACGGAAAACAACTGTATTTTACAAGTGACCGTCCCGGCGGATTCGGCGGATTGGATATTTACGTTTCCGAAAAGATGAAAAACGGAATGTGGGGCCCGCCCCGAAATCTCGGAGAAGGTGTAAATACAAAATACAATGAAGAAGGCCCGTATATTCACCCTGACGGTAAAACACTGTATTTCAGCTCAAAAGGGCACGAAAATCTCGGCGGTTATGATATTTTTAAATCCGAAAAAACACAATTCGGAACATGGACAAAAGCCGAAAATATCGGCTATCCGATTAATACCGTAGGCGATGATGTTTTCTATATGCCTACCGCCGACGGTCAGCATGCCTATTATTCTTCGCGAAGAAGCCCCGATGCAAGCGACAATGACATTTTTTTAATTACTCTTGACTCCGTAAAACGTTCGGATATCACGGTAATGGTCGGAAACGTATTTGCAAAATGCTCTCCCGAAATTCCCGGAAACGTAAAAATTAAAGTGAAAGATACCGAAACCGGCAATGAATATCACATAAGACCGAATCCGAAAAATAAACGATTTATTTTCATTGCCAAATGGGGAAAAACGTACAATATATCCGTTTCCGTTAACGATGAAATAATTTTTACCGATAAACTTACCATTTCTCCGGACAATGCACCCAAAATGATGAAATACAAGTCAATTCGTATTGACCCGGAAATAAATTGTAATCCGACACCTTAACAGAAGGTGAAAATTTTTACCGCAAAATAAAAAATTCAATGCCGGTATTTAAGTTTATCTTAATATCTTTGCATTGAATTTTTAATTTTAACACACAATTATGAAATTTTTTATAGACACGGCAAATCTCGACCAAATTAAAGAAGCCCAAGCACTCGGAATTCTTGACGGTGTTACTACCAATCCTTCCCTTATGGCAAAAGAAGGCATAAGCGGAGAAGAAAATATTAAAAATCACTACAAAACCATTTGCGAAATAGTTGACGGCGATGTAAGTGCCGAAGTTATTTCAACCGATTTGGAAGGAATGAAAAAAGAAGGCGAGGCACTTGCCGCTTTGCATCCGCAAATTACGATAAAAATTCCGATGATAAAAGAAGGTATTAAAGCCATAAAATATTTCTCGGATAAAGGGCTGAAAACAAATTGCACCCTTGTTTTTTCTCTCGGACAAGCATTGCTTGCCGCAAAAGCCGGAGCAACCTATGTTTCGCCTTTTATCGGTCGATTAGACGATATCTCGACCGACGGTGTCGAATTAATTCGCGAAATTGTTGAAATGTATAACTATTACGGATACAAAACACAAGTGTTAGCGGCATCAATAAGGCATACACAACATATTGTTCAATGTGCGCAAGTCGGTGCCGATGTGGTTACGGCTCCGCTGAAAGCTATTCTCGGATTAGTAAAACACCCGCTTACCGATAACGGTCTGGAAAAATTTTTGGCTGATTATCATAAAGTAAACGGATAAAAATGTATTGCTAAATATTTTTTAGAACTCTAATCTGTAACTTACTGACGGAATAATCGGAAATAAACTTTGTTGATATAATTTTATTTGATTTTTTTTAATTTTTGTATAATAATAATAAGGGTTTTGCCTGTTATAAGCATTATAAATACTTATTGACCATATTCTTACACTTCTTATTTTTTGTTTTTTAATATTTACGGCTAAATCCAAACGATGATAAGGACGCATTCGATTTGCATTTTTATCGGCATAAGTCAGAATATTTTCATTATACCAAATATCCGGACGATTATACCATTGTATATTTGAAGTTCCGTTATTAACAGCTTCATATTTACCGACAGCTAAGGTATATGCATAACCGGAGCCAAACACCCAAGCTGCCGAAATATCAATCTTTTTATTTAACTGATACATCGTAACAATACTGACATCGTGCCGTCTGTCATATTTAAACGGATAAGGATGTCCGAAATTAATATTCGTAAACTTCCTATTTGTTTTTGCATAAGTGTATGAAATCCAACCTGTTAATCTGCCTTGCTTTTTTTGAAGCAAAAATTCGACACCGTAAGAAATTCCGGTTCCTCCGGTTTCTAATTTATCAATCCAACTTTTTGCAACAGATCTGTATGTTGCACCTTCTTTATAAGCAATTAAATTATCTGATGTTTTATAATAAGTTTCAATACTGAATTCCAAATTTTCTTTTACAAATGTTTTATATAACCCGAAGGCATACTGTTTTGAATTTGAAGGAGGCAAAACGGAAGTTGCCGGCACCCAAATATCCATAGGAAGACTAACGGTATTGCTTGTCAACAAATGAACCTTTTGTTGCATTTCGGTATAAGATAATTTCAAAGATACGTGTTTTGAGGTTTTAAAATTTAACAATGCTCTCGGTTCGGGTGAAAAAAATCCCGTATCTTCAACATAATAATACGATAGATTTGTTCCGATATTTACGGAAATTAACTTTCCTAATTGAATCTCATTTTCAAGATATATATTATTTTCAGGAACATATATATCTGTATATCCGTAACTTGTATCAATATTTGTTTCTTCTTTTTTAAATCTATAATAAGAAAAACCCGGTTTGAAATGATGATAAACACTGTTTGAACCGAAACGAATTTTCCAAAATCGAAACATATTATATTCAAAATCAGACTTTAAACTTAAATCATTTATAGCTGTACTGAATTTATAAGAAAAATCTTGATTTTTTGTTTTATCTTTATAATTAATCGAACTTTCATAACGATATTTTGTGTAATAGAAAGTAATATTTGAAAATAATTTTGAATTAAAAATACGGTTCCAACGTCCGGAAATCAAAGTATTTCCCCACCTTAAAACATTATCTGCTTTTATTTTATTAAAACCGGTTTCTTTATAACGTACAACAACATTATCATCACCTTTATAAAAACTGAAATATAAATTATTCTTTTCATTTATTTTTCGGTTTAATTTTGCATTTAAATCATAAAAATTGTATCCTGTCGTTGCATCCGATGCAATTTTTGACATCGGTCTTAGAAAAAGAAAATCCCACAAAAAACCTCTTGCCGAAAATAAAAACGAACTTTTATCTTTTTTTAAAGGCCCTTCAATCCCGATTTTCGAACTTATTATACCTATACCTATATTTCCGTGATACGATTTCATGTCTCCGTCTTTCATTCTGACATCAATAACAGAAGATAATCTTCCGTTATACCTTGCCGGAAAACCACCTTTTATAAGTTTTATTCTTTTTATAACATCCGAATTAAATACCGAAACAAATCCTCCGAGGTGATTGACATAATACAGAGGAACATCATCAAGCAAAATAAGATTTTCATCAGGACTTCCGCCTCTGACATATAAATTGTTACTGCCTTCATCTCCGGATTGAATACCCGGCATTAATTGAAAAGCTTTCATTACATCCGATTCCGCACCGATAGTCGGAATTTTATTAAGTTGATTAACGGGTATCTCCAAAATACCGATTTCATTTCTTTTCTCTATGGGCAAATCGGCTGAAATAATAACTTCTTCAACTTTATTATCAGGATAAAGATAAAAATTATTTGTTTTATCCGTTTCAATTGAAATTCTTTTTGCAGCGGTTTTATATCCGATGTATGAAACTTTTACAACCGCCGTATCTTTACTTGTAAAATGCAATGTATAAAATCCGAAATTATTACTTACAGTACTGTTTGTTGTAGCTTCCTGATAAATAACTGCATTAATAATTTTTTCTCCGGTTTCGGCATCATAAACAAAACCGCTTATATTACCTTGAGAAAAACCAACCGTTTGCATAAAGAAAATTATTAAAAAAAATATATATTTCAGAATTGATTTAATATTTTTCATGGTGCAATGTATCAGAATAAGGGACATAAGAAGCAAAAATACCGTATCCGTTATTAATATTTGAATACATTTGAACAGGATCACCGATACCTTCAAAAATATCGCTATTTTGATTGCGCAAATGCATAATCATTTTTCTTGAATATTGAAAATATTGATAACTTACAGAATTAAACTGAACAATCAAATCGTGTGTATGGTAGGTTACAGTCCCGTTTCCATCAGTACTTTGAAAAGGTAAAGTATAATAAGTTGATAACAGATAATTTTGTCCGTTAAATAATTTGTCCGAAAAAGGAATTGATGCCGGTTCATATTCAATCAATCCGGTATTCAATAAGGTTAAATCGTTGGTTTTATTCAGTAACAAAGGGGTAATAAACGTATCGGTGTCATATGATTCTCTGACGGTTAATTTCAACTCATAAAAATTACGTAATAAAACATTGTCTTTAAATCGGATATTAATCGTATGAAAATAACTTTCATTAAGAGGGTCGTATAATACATTGTAAATTGTATAAACATTTGAAGCAGAAATTTGTTGCGGAATAGTATCTGTTGCTGTTACAGTCTCAAAATCAGGATGTTTTACAATTATTGAATAAATATTGCCTGTTTTCGGTTTTAATAGAGTCGAAACATAAAATCCGTTTTCCGTATAATGAAGTTTTTCGGTAAACGTACCGTTTTCCGTAATCCTGCAATCCGCATTTTCAATAATAAAAGAGGAAATACTGTCATTAACAGACAATAATTTTCCTATACGTACTTTAAAAATGGTATCCGGAGTAAATAAACAGTTTACAACTAATTTTGAATCAATTCCGGGATAAGTAATCTCAAGTTCTTTTTGGCAAGGATTTAAAATCGAAACAAAAAAAATAAAAAAAAAGATGAATTTTTTCATTTCTCGAACAATTTATAACTTACCGATAACATGGCTCCGTAATTGTAGGCAAGTTGACTATTATCTATTACCTTAACACAGGAATAAGGTGTTATATCCGAAAGAAAATTCGCTGAAATATTCATCTTATTATTGATACTATAAAATATACCGACAAATATACTTAAGTTATAATAATTCATTATTTTTTTCGCTCCATATGAGTTTTTTAAAAATATATTATTCATAATTCCAATATTTGTTCCTGTTTTTGTAAACAAAGAATGTTGCCAATATATAGGAATTGTTAAGAAATAGTTCTTTATTATAAAATTTGTTTTTGTAATAATATCTAATTGATTAAATGTCTTATCAAAAAATAAAACATTTGCTGACAATTTATTCTTTTTTGCAAGATAATAATTTACTGTTCCTCCTAAATAATAAGAAAACCCCTGTTTTGTATTCAAATTTAATTTTTGATATTCTGATGTCCTTTCATATTTAAGATATGAAACAGAATTAATTATTCCGGATCCAACAATAACCCCAATATTTAGTTGACAATAAACAATTTTTAAACTAATAAATATATATATAAGTAATACTGTTATTTTTTTCATTATATGTTTTTAATAAAGTAACACTTGAAAAATATCAATAAATTTAAAGATTATAATAAATTTTACTCAGACAACTCATATTTACACAAAAAATTAATAATATTCATATCTCTATTACTGACAATTTAAAAATTTGAATTAGGCACTTAACTAATATCAAAGAATATTAAAAATACCGGTAATTACTATGTTAATTTCACGGATTCTCACAAAAAAATTCTACATATTTTATAATTTAACAAAACTAAATTAATATTATTAAATATTTTAACAAAACAGACAAATATTAAATAAGTGCCAAATTCAATAAAAAAATACTCAGATCTTAAATAAGTATCTGTTTCTT
>CAZCPV010000178.1:2107-6294 GCA_964500765.1 uncultured Draconibacterium sp. | reverse complement strand
AGTTTTATAAATAAAGATATTTTGTCTTTTCCGATATTGGGAAGTCTTACCGATAAAGCTTCAAAACGTGCTAAAAAACAGGGTTTTTATCCGTTTTTCAGGTCTTACGATTATAATTATAAAGTTAAAAGTAAACAAGACTATATTTCTTTCCGGAGCGGTATTGAAATGAAGGGTGCCGTACTAAAATATGTCGGTTCCGACAGTATTCAGGCACAAGCAATATATGTAAAAAACGGAAAAGAATACTTTAAAGCTAAATCTAATGAATTTTCATCATTAGACAGTTTTTTAACTTCAAGTCAAGCCGAAATAACATTATTTATCGGAAAATCAGATTCTGTTACGCATCCTAATGTTACCTTAAAAATAAAAAATAATGAATTTTCTTTTACCCGAAATCATAAAGGAACCGGTAATTTACCTTATTATGATTCCTACCAAAAAGTATATATTGCAACTGATAATATTACATGGGATATTAAAGATACCTTAATCCGATTTTATTCAAAATTAGGGAATGTTGCAAATATAAAATCGGTTGATTATTTTACAAAAGCAGATTTCACCAAACACAAAATGTATGAATTAAATAATCCTCTTTTTGATATTAAAAAATATACTCGAAAAATCGGTTCGAGAAGTTTTTATGCCGGAGAATATGCAAACTTTATAAGGCAAAGCGAAACCGGAACGATACATCGATTAATGGGGCTTTGGTATGAAGGTTTCTTGGACTATAACCCTAATACTAAATATGTTACTGTAAAACAAAAGTTGTATGATTACATTAAATTCTTTTTCGATAAAAAAGATTATGATGTTATTAATATTATTTCAAAAGGGAAGAAAAGAGCAAAAGATGCCGAATTATATCCTTTAGTTAATGCTGTTTATAATACAAAAAATAATAATTTAACAATTTTCGGTGTTAATCAGGTTATATTAAATAAACGAAAAAAAGTCGGTTTTGTACCCGCAAATAATACATTTGTTCTGGGAAAAAACAGAGATATGTATTTTGCCGGCAGATTAAGAGCGGGAATGGCGGATTTTTACGGTAAAGATTTCTATTTTAATTATGATAAGTATGATATTCATATAAATAAAGGCGACTCATTAATATATCGAGTTTGGGACAAAGATTTTACGGAAACATCGGAAAAAGATCGTCCGAAATTTTTAATTTCAACTGTCGAAAAAGTCAGCGGATTGGTAAGAATTGATGTCAGTTCAAATAAATCCGGAGCCAAAAACATTCCTAAATTTCCTTTGTTTATTTGTAAAGATACTTCGTATGTATATTACGACAGGTGTAAAAACGGCAGTGCCTATCCGCGAGAAACCTTTTATTTTAAAGATTATCCGTTTGAACACGACAGTTTGATGTATCTTACAAAATACAATTTAAAAATACCCGGAAAATTATATGCCGGCGGTATTGTTCCCGATTTTGAAGATACGCTGAAAGTTCAAAAAGATTATTCATTGGGTTTAATTTACCAAACACCCGATGAAGGTATGGATTTATTTAACGGAAAAGTATCATTGTCAGCCCAAAACAGTTCCATGCATTCATTTATAAAATTGAGTAACGAAGGACTTGTTGCAAACGGAATTGCAAAATGGAATAATACGACCATAACAACAAAAAACTTCAATTTATACCCTGATTCTTTAACAGCAATGGCAGATGAAATTGAAATCAGTAAATATATAAACGAAGATACTTATGCCGAATTTCCCGAAGTTAAAGGAGAAATGGTATCAACAAGTTGGGACGCAACGAATGATGTTATAACGTATCGAACAACAAAAGGAAATCCCGTTAAAATGTATGAAGGAAAAAGTGAGTTTGAGGGTGAATTTAAGTATCGACCGAAATTTTTAACCGGTAAAGGAAAGTTTACACTTGATGAAGGAACCGTAGTTGCCGATGATTTTACTTTTAACAAAGAAAACTTATTTTCCGATAAGGCAGATATTACAATAAAAGAAAAAGATTCGGAAGAAAAAGATGTGATTATAAAAAATATGAAATCTTATATTGATATTAAAGCCGGAAAAGCTGTTTTTGCGGAAGATGAAGGTGAAAAATCGTCCGTAACATTTGTAAACGATGAATACGTAAGCTATCCGAAACATTTGGTTTGGCATACCGGCGAAGGCAAAATTAATATCGGTTACAACATGAACAGATTTACGAATCCGAAATTTTCCAAAGAAGAAATATTGCTTGACAGTGCTTATCTTATAGATGTTTGTCGATTCAGTAAAGCAATATTCACTCCCGGCTACGGCGATATGAAATTTGTCAGTACAAACCCCGACAGAGATTCGTTGATGTTTTTCGGAAGCAGAGCAAATTATTATACCGGAAATAAAAAAATTATCGTAAAAGACGTTCAAAGAATTATTGTTGCCGATATTGTCGTAACGCCGCACAGCGATGTGGTTATCAATAAAAACGGCGAAATGGAAAAACTGCTTAAAACAACGGTAAAAGCACGGGGATTACATAATATTTCGGAAGTTGACATAAAAATAAGCAGCAGTAAAAAATATGTTGCCTCATCCGGAATCTACGAATATGAAGATATGAATAAAAATATCGAAAATATTAACTTTGACAATATTACCTACGATGTACAAAAAGAAGCTTCGGTTGCACACGGATTTATTGAACAATACGAGAAATTTACTTTAAATCCCTGGTTTAAATATTACGGCGATGTTTATTTTAATGCCTCCAAAGACCGGCTTCGTTTTGAAGGATATGCAGAAATTATTCATTCCTGTAAAATAGCCAAACCGAAATGGTTCTATTTTAAATCGGAAATTAATCCGGACAGTATTTATTTACCGCTCGAACCGTTTTTACATTCCGATTTGGAAACAAACAAAGCAAGAGTTTATGCCGATATTATGTCTGCAAAAGATTCGATTTATACATTCCCCGTATTCTTATCAACCGATCCGTACGGAACATCCGAATCAATTCTTTCGGTTAGAGACAGTTCGTATTATGTTACTTATAATCAGAATAATAATCGTTACGAAATTACAACATTGGAAAAATTTAACAACCGTAATTTGCCCGGAAATTATTTAGATTTAAACAGAAATTATTGCATTGTAAACGGCGAAGGTCAAATCAAGTACAGTAAGTCGGTTAAAATTAATGATTTAGGCGGTACAGGAAGTGTAAGATATGATACTAACTCGGGAGATGTTATGATGCAAACTTTAACCTACCTGGATTTCTATATTTCTCCGAAAGCCCTTAATATTCTAAAGGATAGATTAGTTACTAATATTTCTCTTAATTCGATGAAAGTTCGTGAAAATTCATATAAAAAACCGATTTATGAACTGTTGGGTGTTGAAGCAACCGATAAAATGCTTGAGGAGATGTCGGTAAACAGCGGACAACCCAAGAAGTTTCCCGATAAACTTAATAAAACTTTAGTTTTTTCAGATTTAACTTTTGTTTGGGATCCGATTTCAAAGTCCTATAAATCCAAAGGGAAAATAGGAGTTATGAATATCGGTAAAAGAATGATTAACAAATATGTAAACGGACATATTCAAATAAAAAAACGCAGAACCGGAGACCGAATATATATTTATCTTGAAACCGGCGAAAACGAATGGTTCTTTTTTACTTTTTCGGGAAGTATTATGCGAACCATTTCAAGCGTACACGAATACAATCAACTGATTGCCGATTTAAAAACAAAACAAAAACGATTTAAAACAGACCGAGGTATTTATAATTATATGTTGACAAACGAAGAAACGAAAAATCTGTTTATATATGAATTTACGGGCGAACATCCGGCAATTGACGATTTTGAAGATAATTCGGACGACACCGGCGAAGGCGATAATTAAAGATTTTAATTTTCCGTAAATCTTCCGTTTTCGGTATGAAAAAGTTTGAAGTCTCTTTTTTCGGTTTTAATAACTTTTTTTACACGTTCCGGGTTGGTATCCGTTATAAAGATTTGACCGAAATTATTATTTGTCAGTTTTATAATTTGGGCAACTCTTTGTGCATCGAATTTATCGAAAATATCATCAAGAAGCAGTAAAGGATTTATTTTACTTATATCTTTAATAAATTGGAATTGAGCAAATTTAAGTGCAATTAAAAATGTTTTTTGTTGTCCTTGCGAACCGGCTTT
>CAZCPV010000178.1:0-2007 GCA_964500765.1 uncultured Draconibacterium sp. | reverse complement strand
TGTTCATCATAAATGTCAATCATATCGGCATCGAAATAAGAATTTGTAATATAATTTTTTAACAAGCGATTTCTTTGCGACAAAATTTTATTATATTTTATCAATTCGTATAAATATTCTTTATCGTATTGCGAAATTACCGAATCAATGTATTTTCTGCGTTCTTCACCGGTACCGGTAATTAAAATTCCGTCATTCGGAGAAACCGTTACAACAGGCAAAAGTCCGATATGTTCCGAAAATCGTTTATAAGTTTTATTATTTCGTTTAATAATCTTTTTCTTGTCTTTTTCATATCCGCAATAAATCTTTTCCGAAGAATTATTTCTTTCATATTCTCCTTGAAGAACAAAAAAGTTACTGCCGTGTTTTATTACCTGAGCATCGCCCGTATTGAAGTAACTTTTTGTAAACGACAAATAATGAAGCGCATCAAGCAAATTTGTTTTACCCGAACCGTTATTGCCGGTAAAACAATTCAATTTTTCGGAAAAATTAAGTTTTGCCTCTTCAATATTTTTAAAGTTTGTAATAGTAACGGATTTCAGAAACATATTTTCATAATTTGCAGTAAAAACTATCTTATTTTTTCACAAAGAAGTTTAAAAAATTTAAAAATACATTATTTTTATTTGATTTTTTTTATTCAACCGGTATTTTTTTTACTTTTGCGACCTAAATTTAATCAGAAAATAAATTATGGCTAAGAAGGTTAAAGCAAAAATAGAAGGAAGTCTCGGTACCATTGAAGAATCATTGTCAAAAACCGAGCAGTTTCTTGAAAAATATCAAAAGCAATTGACTATTGCAGCAATTGCCGTGTTAATTATTGTCGGTTTGGTATATGCCTACAAAAAATTTTATATTTTACCGCAACAACAAGAAGCATTGGAACAAATTTTTCCGGCACAGCAATATTTTGAAAAAGACTCTTTTAATTTGGCGTTAAACGGCGACGGTGACTATCCCGGATTTATTCAAATTATTGACAATTACGGTTCAACAAATGTTGCCGAAGGAGCTTTGTTATATGCCGGTATCTCATTTTACAAAATCGGAGATTATGATAATGCAATTGATTATTTAAAACGATTTTCGACCAAAGATAAAATGCTTGCCGCTACGGCTTATGCAAATATCGGGGATGCATACACCGAAAAAGGAGAATATGAAAATGCAGCAGAATATTACAAAAAAGCTGCCGATGAAGATAATAAAGTATTAAGTCCGGTTTATTTAATGAAATTGGGACGAATTTACGAAGAACTCGGAAAATGGCAAGATGCTGCCGATACTTATCAAGAAATTAAAGATAACTACAAAGAAAGTACGGAAGCAAGAGGAATTGAGAAATTTATTACAAGAGCAAAATTCCGGTTACAAAAATAAACACTATCCTATAAATAATTATAAAAGCCGATTTTAACAGTCGGCTTTTTTATGGTTTAATTCTGTCTGTAAGTACAGTTATTAATTAATTTAAAATAATGCCCCAATTTCTGATTGGGTGTGTCCGGTTTCTTGAAACATCTCTAAGTGAAAGAGTAGTATCCGTTTAAACTTTTGACCGAGCAACACGAAACCCCAGATAAAAATTTTTCTTTTTCTGATTAAGATAAGATCTTCGGGAAATAATGATATTAACCATTTTATCTCGCCGTGTTCCGCCTCTGAACACTCTGTTTTCTCCGACATCCGCACCCTTCGGATTAATACTGTCGGAATGGGAATAATACGTTTGGTCATATAAATCCCAACACCATTCGGAAACGTTTCCGCTCATATCATACAAACCTGCTTCGTTGGGTAACAATTCTCCCGATTTGTGCTCTTCCCCTTTATAATTTTCATTAAACCAAGCAACCGAATACGGCATATTGCTGCCGCTGAATTTAAACCCTTTTGAGCGGTCTCCGCCTCTTGCGGCATATTCCCATTCGGCTTCGGTAGGCAAGCGATAACCGTTTGAATTAAAATCGCAAATTACTTCAAAAATTCCGGCTTTCT
>CAZCPV010000177.1:0-6336 GCA_964500765.1 uncultured Draconibacterium sp. | reverse complement strand
TTTTCATCTTCAAGTTTTAAGTTTTTATCGGTTTTTTTAATTGATTTTCCTTTGTTTAATCGGAATGATAATCTGAACATCAGCATGTTTTTCAGAATACTGATATCTTGAATACTTGTTTCAACATAAGTATCGGTTTTTGTGTATGAGCCCTGTTGAAAATCGACTCCGAAATTAATGGGCATCATATAAAAAATCATTATATTCAAGCGTTTTTTTAACAGCGGTTGCTGAATCATCAAGCCCCAAAAATCGTTGTTCCACATATTATAACCCTGTGCCGTAATGTATTTTTTCAGATTGTTTTGATAAATAATTCCGGCAGTTGAGCCGTATTTTTTGTTCACGTAAATAAGATTACTGCTCATTGTCCAATCTTTTATGCTGTTTTCTTCGTTATTGTATAAAATGCTGCTTTTGAAAAAATTTGCATTGTTTTGCCAGAACAAAGATTTCCCGAAAGGAATTGTAAGACCTGCCTTAAATCCGTAATGTTTATATTCTCCGATATTGTCATACGAATACACAAAATTCCCGTTGGTTTCCGAAAAACCGATTTTGCTGATATAATTATTTGAAAAATGATAATACGGTTCGAAAGATGCCAGTCCGTGCATAATGTTAAACCTTATCGAAAGTTTATGTGTAACCGAAGGTTCGAGATACGGGTTTCCCGTGCTTACGGTTGTTTCGTCCAATAAAATTGTATCCGGATTTGCCTGCGTTACGGAAGGATAGTTGCTTTCGGAACGGTATTTTAAACGAATATCAAGCATTTTTATCGGGCTTATTTTTATGTCGGCATAGGGTTGATAAATAAAATAGCTTTTCTTTTTCCCTTCAATTTCCGGAGTGCTTGTTTCGCCGGCTGCTCCGATTTTTATTCCGATTTTTTTGCTGAATTTATAGGAATAATATACAAAAAGCTGATGCCTCAAATCCGTGCGAATAAATCCGTTTTCATTAAAATCATAAATGTTATTGACTTTTTTCCATGTATTTCCGTAGCCGATTTGTACGGCGGATTTGTCGTTGACAGTGTGATTAAGTTCGGCATTAAATTTTGTGTAATTATTAAGATTTGTGCCTGTTTGCCGGCTTTTTAAACTGTCGTTTTCGTAGTAATCGATTGAGTAATTGTCGGTTGCCGACGAAAAAGTAAAATCGGCTTTCAGCGTATTTTTGCTGTTCAATATTCCTGTGTAAAACAGTGTGTTATAATTGTTTTTGCTTGATGTGTTATTAAGATATTCGGAATTAAAATTTAAAATTTCCGTGCCGTTATTAAAATAGCTCGTGTTGAAATTGCTTTTTTGGCGGGTTTCGGGAAACAGTAATCCGGAAAAGCCGGTTTCAAAACTTACGGTATGCTTGGGATTTATGTAATAGTCAATACCTCCGGTTAAGCGGTCGTATATTCTGTTAATATTGAAATTCGGTGTGTCGTCAGGGGGATTTTTTTCGATAGTAAGACCGTTTTCAAATTGTTTATTATCCGAAGACAACAGAGAAAAATTCATTAAACCGGCTGTTGCTTTTGCATAAAAGTTTATTTTGTTGTAGGTGTAATTGATACTTCCGGAAAAATGATTCATCGGAAGATAATCTTTGTGTTTATTATCTGTATCAATTAAGAAATTGTCTTCCGTAAAAAACTCCAAACCTTTATAGTCTTCTTTTAAAATAATATTTATAACAGCGGAATATCCTTCAAGGGCATACCTTCCGGAAGGGTCGCGAATAATTTCTATTTTTTTAAGTCTTTCGGGATTCAAATTCAAAATATATTCTTGGTCTTTTTGCAAACCGTTTACGAGAATTACGATGTTGTCTTCGTTATCTACTTTTATCGAATTATTATACCTGTCGTAAGTAACGCCTTTTACTTTGTCTAAAACGTCTTTGGTACTTGCCGTTCCGGTTTTCATTTTTGTTGTTACGATGTATTCGTCTTTGTCAATCAATACATTTTCTGATTTCCCCGTAATCGTAACTTCGTCAATTTGATTTTCGTCTTTGTAAAGTTTTATGGTTCCGATAAACTCGGTTCCTGTTTTTACGAAAATATTTAACGTGTCGGGTTTATATCCGACATATTGAGTTATCAGTTTGTATTTGCCTCTTTTCAACGGCAAAATAAAAAAACCGTGTTCATCGCTTACCGCAGTCATTATTAAACTGTCTTTTGTGTTAAGAATACTTACGGTTGAAAATTCTACGGGTTTTTTGGTTTCGGCATCTTTTACCTGACCGGAAACGCCGGTTTCTTTCTCGGCAAAAGCAACGGTTGCGAAAAGCATAAAAAATATTCCCGCAATCAGTTTAATTTTTGTTCTCATTTTTCCTTGTGTTTTTTGTTTTGTTTGATTTTGATATTGAAGACCTTTTTTATCAGACGATTTCGTAAAAGAAATGTTACATTTTTAACTGCCGATTTCAAGTTTGGCATTACCGTTTTTTTGAATATTCAGGTTCAAATTTTTAGAATTATCAATGTAAATTTTTGAATTATCTTTTAAGAGCAATTTTGTTTCGATATTTTCGCCTTTTATATCATATAATTCAATCGAAGAATTAGCTTTCGAAAAAATATTCAAGACCTGTAAATTTATGCCTGCAATTTTTATTTCTGAATTGTCGTTTGTTTTAACATTCAGTGTATCTGTTTTTAAATCAGATATTTCTGCTTTAATATTTTTGTTCAGAATTATTGTTTTCAAATTTACGACATTGATGTAATCGTTGTTGTCGTCGGAGGTTAAAAATAAGGTATCGTTTTTTATTTCAGGAAAATTTTGCTTGTCGGAAAAATATTGAAAATTATTTTTGTCCGATTGTTCGATTGAAATTTTTCCTTTTCCGGAAAGAACTATTGTTGAAAATTTTTTCAATGTTATTGTTTTTCCCTTGTCTGTTTTGTTTTCGTTTCGGCTTTGTTCAAAACCGTTTTGATTCATAAATTTTTTCACTTCCGAAACAGCCGTAAAAACGGATATCGTAATAATTGCTAATATTAATGCGATAATGCTCAGTAATATAATTTTGCTTATTTTAATTTTCCTTTTCATTTTGGTTTGATTTTAAATAGTTTTGATATAAGTTTTCAATTTCCGAAAAGTTGATATTCAGATAGTTAATCATTTTGAAAAATGCCGGTAATTGTTCGTTTATAAATTCTTCTTTCTTCATTTTATGCGTTATTTTATAAGCATCTTCCGAAATAAAATAGCCGATGCCTCTTTTGTTGTAAATAATATCGTTATCCTGTAAATGTTTATAGGTTCGCATAACGGTGTTCGGGTTTACTTCGGTATCTATCGCCAAATCTCTGACTGACGGAATTCGTTCGTCCGATTTAAAATTCCGGGTAAGGATATTTTCGTAAAAAAAGTCCGCCAGTTGAAGATATATGGCTTTGTCGTCTTTAAAGTTCATTTTATGCCTCCTTTTCTTTAAGTTTAAAATAGGTGTAGAGCCAAAAAGCAGGTGCCGACACGTAATAGTAAAAATATTTTGCACTTGTTATAAGCCAATGATTTTCAAAATTATACGAAGTATTCATTCCGCTCATATTCATGCCGTTTCCGTTAAATGAGAAAGTTTCGAAAGTTCCTTTCAGGAAATAAGCGAGAACGGAAAGATAAACGGTTAAGAACATTCCGAACAGAAATAATGAAAACAGTGTTTTAAAAAACGGTGATTTTTTGAAACTTGCGGCACCGGCTAAAAACATTGATTGAATAATGAAATATTTCGGCAGTTCTTTCAAAAAATCGGAATTAAAAATATTTACGATATGTACTTCGATATTAAATGTATTGCCGAAAAACAGAAGTAAAAAATTAAAGACATAAAAAATTATTGTATATCCGATGATAAAAACTACGGTTGTAAGCAGCCATTCCGAAATAAATTTTTCGAGAACGGATGCCGGCAGCATCAGGTATGACATTGTTTTTTCTTTATTCCTGAAATTTGCGAATGCCGAGCCGGAGATAAAAAATCCGGCAATAAAAATTCCCGCAAAATAAAATGCGTCTAAATGTATCCACGCACTTCCGGAATGTAATGCACTTATAAACAGTATCAAAGAATAAATTCCGAAAATGGTCGAAAGACCGATAATCACGGATTTCCCGCTTTCGTATAATGCTTTTTGCATCAGCAGCAAAATACGTTTAAAACTGAATGATTTTATATTTTCCATTTTGTTGAGTGTTTTTAGTATTAGTTAAAAATATTGACAACTTTTCTGTCTTTTGAAATAATTGCATTGAATAATAATTCCATATTGATATGTGAAGCATCTTCGCCTTTGTTTTCCGTAATTGCCGAAAACCCGGTAATGTTTTTTTCGGCATACAGTACATTTTCGGCATCAATATTATTTAATGTTTTGAAACATAGCTTGTTGCTTATTTCTTCAAGCGAACGGTTGAAGATAATTTTGCCTTCGTCAAGCACAACAACCGTATCTATAATTCCCTCAATATCTTTTACCTGATGTGTTGAAATAACGAATAATTTATTTTCGCTTAAAGCGGAAGCTGCCAATTTTCTGAAAATACTTTTTGACGGAATGTCCAAGCCGTTTGTGGGCTCATCGAGAAATAATGCCGGTGTATCTGCCGCCATGCCGAAAGAAATCAGAAATTTCTTTTTTTGCCCGTAGGACATTTTATTAAGTTTTCTGTCGGGGTCAATATCAAACTCTTTCAAATAAACATAGAAATTTTTGATATTGAAATTCGGGTAAAAAGGAGCCGTAATGTTGAGGAAGGTTTTTACGGAAATTCCGGGTGTTTCAAATTCTTCCGGTATCATGTAATAACTTGCCAAAACATCGGGTGTTCTTTTTTGCGGACTTTTGCCGTTTAATCGTACGGTTCCTTTTTGCGGATGCAGAATGCCTGCCGTTTGTTTGAGCAAAGTTGTTTTGCCGGAGCCGTTTTTTCCGAGCAGACCGTATATTCTGCCCTCTTTTAATTCTAAGTTCAATTCGGAAAAAAGTGTTTGCTTTTTCTTGTATCCGAAAGTGAGATTGTTTATTTCTGTCATGATTTTATTGTTTTAGTGTTCTACAAAACTAATACACTGCAAATGTAAGACAATTATTTTTGATTATGCAAATATTTTTTGATTTTTTTTTTGAAAATGGAATAATTTTTTTTAAACAATTGCCTAAAATGTTGTAATATAACATGAATTGGATATATGGGTATGCTGTATAACACACAAAATAATTTTGTTATTTCAAAAAAAAAACAGTTTTGTATTAATTATTATTTATAAACCAAAAAATTATTAAGTTATGAGAAAGTCAAAATTATTATTAGTATTATTAATAGGGATGCTTGTTGTATTTCAAAGTTGTGAAAAAAAAGGAGTGATTGAAAATAACGAAGAATTGCAAGCAGAAAAATTAACCATTGCAGATATGCCTGAAATTGAAGTAAAAAACGGGATGTTATCATTCGACAGCAAAGAAGATTTTTTTAAAACAATAAGTATTATTCCGAATATGACAGATGAAGAACTTGATGCATGGGAAAATAAATTAGGGTTTATATCCGTTAGAAAAAAACAAAATGAATTTTATCAAAAACTTGAAAGTTATAATACGGAAACGGTTACGGAAGATGATATTCAAAATTTGGTAAACGAATACAGCGATTATTTTGAAATTGTTCAAGATGAAAACGGGGAAGATGAAGTGTCTTATATTATTGATAATCCAATATATGCAAGTATTGCAAATTCGTCATTAATGTATCAAACTTCTGATACTGTTAATAAAGTTCTGAAGAATAGAATATTAATGACAAATATTTCACATATTTCTGATTTAAATAAACCGAAAAATAATAAAAATATTTCTGAATTTACCTATACAAATACTTATAATAAATCATCAAGTCAAGAAAAAAATGCAGATTACATTAGAAATGAAAGTGGATGTAATCGTGATAGAAAAGTTAAGATAAAAATGAAAACGTATATGTATGCATATAACCCTGGTTACGGAGGAGTATATCAATATGTCTGGGATGTTAGTGTTCTTGTTAGAGGTTATCGAAGATATGGTTGTGGTGCATGGATTAATTATAAAGATCCGCTTGATTATAAAAATGTCCACGGAGTAATTTATGTTGAATACGATACTGAAAGTTTTTCAATACCTGCAAAAAGTTTATATGGTCGTAAATTATATGGACATAAAAGTTTTACAAGAAATTCCGGTCAGGGATATTACGGTTTTAAAAAAGCTCACGGAGAAGCATCAAGCAGAGGAGTTGGAAATAATTGGGCTATAATAAATTATGGATATTAATATTT
>CAZCPV010000176.1:0-6486 GCA_964500765.1 uncultured Draconibacterium sp. | reverse complement strand
CTTTAAAGTTCAAAATAAACAATTATTTTTATATTTGAGAAATTATAAAAATATCCCGACTTATGAAAATCCAATCTTTTGTTTTCAGTCCTTTTGAAGTTAACACCTATATTTTATACGACAACTCAAAAGAATGCATAATTATTGACCCGGCATGTTACAACAAGCAGGAAGAAAATTTTTTGCTTGATTTTCTGAAAAAAAATAATTTGAAACCTGCAAAACTGCTGAACACCCACTGCCATCTCGACCATGTTTTCGGAAATAAATTTATTGCCGACACCTTTAATCTCAAAACCGAAGCATCAAAAGAAGAAGAATTTAACATCAACAACGCAACAAATGCGGCAAATCTTTACGGAATAAAAATGAATACGCCCTACCCGATTAAAAAATTCCTTAAAGAAGGCGATAAAATCACTTTCGGTTTTTCCGAATTAGAAATTTTGCATGTTCCCGGTCATACAGCCGGAAGTTTGGTTTTTTATGCAAAAGAAGATAAATTTCTTATTGCCGGAGACGTATTGTTTAAAAGAAGTATAGGGAGAACCGATTTGCCCGGCGGAAATTACGACACGCTCATTTCTCAAATAAAAACAAAACTTTTTACTTTACCGGAAGAAATTACGGTATATCCCGGACACGGTCCCGAAACCGATATCGGAACAGAGAAACAAACAAATCCTTTCTTTCAAAACGAACAATTTACATAAACCCGAACTGTTATGAAAAAAAAGATTTAAGCCATTATGTTTTTAAATATTTATTTTAATGACAATAATCAAAAAAAATACCGCCGAACTTTTTACTTTTGCTTCCGAAAAATAAAAAATAAGCATCCATTTTAAATTTAAAATTATGCAAACCCAAGACTTTTCCGCACGACATATCGGTCCCGACAAAAACGACATCAAAAAAATGCTGTCGGTAATCGGACTTTCTTCAATCGAGGAACTGATAAAAAAAACCGTTCCCGACAATATTTTGCTTAAAAAAGATTTGAATTTAGATAAGCCGATGAGCGAATATGTTTATCAGAAATACATATCAAAAATTCTTGCAAAAAATAAAATTTACAAAACCTACATAGGTCAGGGTTATTACAATACGATAACACCTCCGGTAATTTGGCGAAACATTTTTGAAAATCCGGTTTGGTACACTTCGTACACCCCTTACCAAGCCGAAATTTCGCAGGGAAGATTGGAAGCTCTGCTCAATTTTCAAACCGTAATTACCGAACTTACCGGATGCGAAATTGCCAATGCCTCGCTGCTCGACGAAGCAACGGCAGCTGCCGAAGCCATGATTATGACGGCAAATAACCGCAATCGAAAAGATATACAAAACGGTGTAAATGTTTATTTTGTCGATAAAAATATTTTCCCGCAAACACTCGATGTCCTTATCGGAAAAGCCGAACCGCTCGGAATTATTATTGAAACCGGCGATTACAAAACAGTTAAAATTCACGATAAAATTTTCGGTGCATTGGTGCAATATCCGGCAGCCGACGGAACAGTTAACGATTATTCGGCTTTTGCCGAAAAACTGCACGAAAAAGGTTTACTGTTAAGCGTTGCCGCCGATATTCTGAGTTTGGCAATTCTTACACCGCCCGGCGAATTCGGTGCCGATATTGTTTTCGGTTCAACCCAACGTTTGGGTATTCCGATGGGATACGGCGGACCGCATGCCGCCTATTTTGCGACACACGAAAAATTTAAACGCAAAATTCCCGGACGAATTATCGGTATTTCAAAAGATGTACACGGAAATACGGCTTATCGAATGGCTTTGCAAACCCGCGAACAACATATTAAAAGAGAAAAAGCAACCTCAAATATTTGTACGGCACAGGCACTTTTGGCAACCATGGCGGGAATGTATGCCGTATATCACGGTGAAGAAGGTCTGAAAAATATTGCCGAATGTATTCATTCAAAAACCGTAATGCTTTCGGAAGGTTTAAAAAAACTCGGGTACAAACAAGAAAACAAAAACTTTTTTGATACTCTGAAAATTCAACTTCCGGAAACGGTTGATATAAAAGAACTGAAAAAAATTGCTTTAAAGAAAAAAGTAAATTTCTTTTACCCAACAGATAATGAAGTTGTTATAAGCATTGACGAAACAAGCTCTTTATACGATATTAACCGTATTTTCAGAATTTTTTCGCTTGCGGCGGGAACAGAAATTTCAAATTTAAAAGAAATAAAAAAAGAAATTTCTTTTGATAAAAAATTTAAACGAACCGGCCATTTTCTGCAACAAGACGTATTTAAAAAATACCGTTCCGAAACAGAAATGATGCGTTACATAAAAAAATTGGAACGAAAAGATATTTCATTAACACACTCAATGATTTCACTCGGTTCGTGTACCATGAAACTTAATCCGGCAAGTTTGATGATGCCTTTAAGCAGTCCTTTGCTCGGCGAAATTCATCCTTTTGTGCCGAAAAATCAGGTAAAAGGATATACCGAAATTTTAGAAGATTTAAAACACGATTTACTTCAAATTACGGGTTTCGACGATATTACTTTTCAACCCAATTCCGGTGCAACAGGCGAATATACCGGCTTAATGATTATTCGTGCGTACCACAAAAACAATAAAGAAGACCGGCGAAAAACCGTTTTAATTCCCTCTTCGGCACACGGAACAAACCCGGCAAGTGCCGTAATGGCAGGAATGAATGTTGTTGTAGTACAGTGCGATAACATGGGAAATATTGATATTGACGACCTGAAAACAAAAGCCGAAGCACATAAAGATACACTTGCCGCATTTATGATTACTTACCCTTCGACACACGGTGTTTTTGAAAGTAAAGTCGTTGAAATGTGTAAAATTATTCATAAAAACGGCGGTCAGGTTTATATGGACGGTGCCAATATGAATGCACAAGTCGGTATTACGAATCCGGCAACCATAGGTGCGGATGTATGCCACCTTAATTTGCATAAAACATTTGCCGTTCCTCACGGCGGCGGCGGACCGGGCGTAGGACCCGTTGCTGTTGCAAAACACCTTGCCGATTTTCTTCCCGGACATGTTATTGTTAAAACCGGCGGTAAAAAAGCCGTTCATGCGATAACCGCCGCACCCTACGGAAGTGCAAGTATTTTGCCCATTACACACGGATACTTAAAAATGCTCGGCAAAGAAGGTTTAACAGCATCAAGCAAAACGGCAATTTTAAATGCCAACTACATAGCCGCTTCATTAAAAAAATATTTTGATATTGTTTATTCCGGCGAAACCGGTTATGTTGCTCACGAAATGATTTTAGAATGTCGTAATTTTAAACACGAAACCGATATAAGTGAACTTGATATTGCAAAACGGCTTATGGATTACGGTTTTCATGCCCCTACGCTTTCGTTTCCGGTACACGGAACACTGATGGTTGAACCGACGGAAAGCGAATCGAAAGAAGCTATGGACATGTTTATTGAAGCCATGATTTCGATATACAACGAGATACAAGATATTAAAACCGGAAAAGCCGACAAACAAGATAATGTTCTGAAAAATGCACCGCACAGCGAACAATCTTTGATTGCCGACAATTGGGAGCATAACTATTCACGTGAGCAAGCGGCATTTCCTTTGCCTTTTATTCGAGAAAATAAATTTCAAATTCCTGTAGGCAGAATTGATGATGCTTACGGCGACAGACATCTGATGTGTACCTGCGAACCGATTGAGAATTATTCATAAAAATAGGATTTTGTATTTTTTATTAAGGGTTTTGTTTACGACAAAGTCCTCAATTTCTTATTTATTTAAAATAATTCGAAAAACAGTTCCTTTGCCGAGTTCGGAATTTTTTACGAATATTTTTCCGGAATGATAGGATTCAATTATTCGTTTTACCAACGATAAGCCCAATCCCCAGCCCCTTTTTTTAGTAGTATAACCCGGTTTAAAAACCGTTTTAAACTGTGCTTTGGCAATGCCTTTACCGAAATCGCGAATATCAAGATAAACTTTGTCCTTTTTGTCTTCAACGCTTAAAATAATTCGTCCTTTTCCCTGCATGGCATCTACGGCATTTTTGCACATATTTTCGATAACCCATTCAAAAAGAGACTCATTCAACGGTATTAATAATTCTCCGGATTTATCGAAATTCAAAATATATTCAACGTTTTTTGAAGTTCGTGCTTGAAGATATGAAACGGAATTTGCAATAATTTTATACAAATTCATTCGCATAAGCACCGGTGTTGAACCGATACCGGAAAATCGTTCGGTAATGGTTTCGAGTCGTTTTACGTCTTTTTGAACTTCGTTAATTAATTTTTCATCTTCGTTTTTCAGTTTTAATAATTCAATCCATGCAACCAAGGAAGAGATGGGTGTGCCGAGTTGGTGTGCCGTTTCTTTGGAAAGCCCCGCCCAAAGTTGATTTTCTTCTGCTTTTCTTGAACTGCTGAATGCCAAATAAGAAACCAAAATAAAAAACGATACTATAACAACCTGAATATAAGGGTAATAAAACAAACTTGTCAAAAGAACGGAGTCTTTGTAGTAAACATAGTTTTTATGTCCTTTTGTATATTCGACAATAATCGGTTCGTGTTGCTTTTTCATTATTTGCAATTGTTTTTGCAAATAAAGTGTGTCTTGTGTTTTTTTCGGATTCAGATTTCGGGAGTCAATAATTTGTCCTTCGTCATCAACAAGAATAACGGGAATGGTTTTATTTTCACCGAGAATTTTATAAATCGTAGGGCTAACTTTTTCGTTCAAATTTATTTCCGTAAATTCTCTTATTGATTCTGCCCAAATTTCAATTCTGTTTCGTTCTTCGCCGGCAATTTTTCTGACCAAATTTTCTGTATATAACATAATACCCACTCCCAAAAAAACGGCAAGCACAAATAATCCGAATTTCAACTTTTGTTTTCGGGAATAGACATTCATAATTTGATTTTTAATTGAAACGTATGTAAGTCGATTATATTTTAATTTTAAAAATCATAATAAAAATTATTCAGTACGGTTTTTATGCCGAACATGAAAAAATTTTCCGAAAAGGTATTCTCCGTTCTGAAATCGGCTCCTGCATATATTTGCAAACCGGTTCGTTTATTTATAATGTATGAAAGTATTAGGGTTTTATGTGAAACGGTTATTTTATCCGGCATTGTTAAATAATTCTGATTATCAAGCACATAAACATCCGAAAATGTGTTGTTTTTGTTCAAAATAATTGAATTTAACCGGAAATCAAACAAAAAATTCTTATAAGAGATATTTGAATTTATAAAAAGTTCGGAAAAATCGGCACCGAAAGGAACGGCAAGTTCTTGATTGTAGTGCGTCCATGTTTGATATTTTAAATTTGCATGAGAATAAGTTCTCGGTGAAGCCGAATTATATTCCGCCTGAATAAACCATTGCAGATTTTTTATTTTCGAAAACAAAATATCGAAGATTTTTATGCCGCTTTGGTAAGCATATTTTTGTTGTTTCGGGTCGTCAATTGCAATTTGTCCGTACAGCTGAACGTAATCGTTTATTTTCATTTTAAGATTGATTCCGGCAAGGGCATTATGCTTACCGGCAAAACCGTTTACAGTCGTCCGTACACCGATAATCGGAATAAAATAATCCGTCGGAAATTTATTAAAATATGCGGAAGTATCGGTTGTTTCGTAAATCAGCCCTTCAAATAAGCCCAATTCAATTCTGTTTTTATAATTATACGACAAATAATTGAATGCACCGTGTTTTTTGAAATGATAGTGATAATACGCCCCTTCAAAATCGTTGAACTGCGTAAACATCGTAACATAATTAAAGTTTTTATAGGAAAAAGAAAATTTTGCAAACGGATAATTCATCGCATTATCGGAAAGAAACAGAGAGCGATGCCCTTCGCCGATAAAGTTTTTATCTTGCCCGAATTGAATATTCAGCCAATTATAGGGCGTGTAAGACAAATAAGCCGCCGCAGAAGAAAAATCGTATAAATAAATATTCTTATTATTTTTTTTCAAAGCCCCCTGTCCCGGCACAACTAAGCGATTCCAAGCCCAATCGTAAATATAGGGGCGAAAACGTGCCTGGTTTTCTCTGAAACTTGAATAATAACTGATTTTTTTCCCGATATCGCCTTTAATTTCAATCCCTCGCGTATTGATAAAATAAGAAGACGAATCGTTTAAGTTTGTTTTTCCTGTTTGCAAATAAAACAGAGGGTTAACTTTTAAGGTAAAATTTTTCTCTTTTACGGAAATAAAATCTTCAAATAATAATTTTCGCAGGAACCAATTTCTTTTATGTTTTTTAAAAAACAATTTTGATTTTTCGGTATCGTAAATTAAAGAATCGACATTAAAAATTGTTTTGATTTCGGATTTTAAAAGAGGTTTAAATCCTGTATTTACGGAAATATCCGTTTTATTAAGGGCAAAATTTATTTTATCCCGGTATTGCTCACCGAGCGGCAACATTTCTTGTTGTGCCGAA
>CAZCPV010000175.1:0-6637 GCA_964500765.1 uncultured Draconibacterium sp. | reverse complement strand
ATAAACAATATTTAGTAAGTTGAAACAAAAGACCTGAAATTTCGTAAAGATTATTAAATTTGCATTCCTTTTTTTTCTGAAAACAACATTTCAAAATTATATAAAAGTCAAATTATGGAAGACTATATTAAGAAAATCAATAAGTTAGCCGAAGAATATAAAAACTACACGGCAGAAAATTTATCAAAAATCGTAAAGCTCCAATCCGAAAGTATGGGCGAAGAACTTGTACAGAAAGAATTAAAACGACAAATGGAGGAAGCCGGTTTTGACGAAGTAAAAATTGACGGGCTCGGAAACGTTATAGGACGTATCGGAAACGGCAAAAAAATATTGGCAATTGATGCACACATGGATACCGTAGGACAAGGAAATCCGGAAAACTGGTCTTTCGATTGGCTTTCGGGCGAAATAAAAGACGGCTATGTTTACGGCAGAGGCAGTGTTGACCAAGAAGGCGGTGCCGCATCGTTTGTAACTGCCGGTCGTATTCTTAAAGAACTCGGTTTTGACCGCGACTTAACAATTTATTTTACCGGAACCGTTATGGAAGAAGATTGCGACGGACTTTGTTGGAATTATCTTATCGAAGAAGAAAAAATAAAACCCGATTTCGTAATCAGTACCGAACCAACCAACCTTAATATTTACAGAGGGCACAGAGGACGTATGGAAATGACCGTAAAATTTAACGGTATTTCATCGCACGGCTCGGCACCCGAACGAGGCGATAATGCCATATACAAAGCATCAAAAGCCGCTTTGGAAATAGAAAAACTGCATGAAAATTTAGCTTTCGATGAGTTTCTCGGAAAAGGTTCCGTAACCATCAGCCAATTCAAATCCGGAAGTCCGTCGCTTTGTGCCGTTGCCGATTATGCCGAATTGTATCTCGACCGTCGCTTAACCTGGGGCGAAACAAAAGAAAGTGCCGTTGCCGAAATCGAAAAAATAGCAAAACCCCTCGGCGGCATTGTAGAAGTGCCTTATTACGAAGAAACTGCATGGACGGGCTTAACTTACGGAATGGAAAAATATTTCCCCACATGGAAATTGGAAGAAGACCATCCCTTGGTACAAACCGGCAAAAAAGCATACGAAGCCCTTTGGAACAAAGCACCGAAAATCGACAAATGGACTTTTTCGACTAACGGTGTAACAATCAGAGGAAAACACGGTATTCCGGTTATCGGTTTCGGTCCCGGAAACGAAGTTATGGCTCATGCACCGAACGAAAAAGTGCCGATAGAACACCTCGTAAAAGCAAGTGCATTTTATGCCGCTTTTGCTTATTTTATTTAATTGAACGGATTTTTTTAAGATTTTAACATATAAATTATGAAAGACATACAAAATTTAATCAATAAAATTTCAGAACTAAAAGCGAAAAACCTTTTTAACAAAGATTTTTTATTGACATGGAAAAAATCGGAAAACGAACTGAAACAAATACTTTTAATTGCCGAAACCTTGAAAGCAATGCGCGATAACAATGTTTCGCCGAAAGTTTTTGACAGCGGTTTGGCGGTTTCGCTTTTCAGAGATAACTCAACAAGAACACGTTTTTCTTATTCTTCGGCGGCAAGTTTGCTCGGTTTATCCGTTCAGGATTTGGATGAGAAAAAAGCACAAATTGCACACGGCGAAACCGTTCGCGAAACGGCAAATATGATTTCGTTTCTTACGGAAGCCGTAGGTATTCGTGATGATATGTACCTCGGAGCCGGCGAAACCTATATGCGAGAATTCGGCGATGCTTTAACAGACGGCTATAATCAAGGTGTTTTGCCTTCACGACCCACAATCGTAAATTTGCAAAGCGATGTGGACCACCCCACCCAATCAATGGCTGATATTCAACATTTGATAAAACATTTCGGCAGTTTAGAAAATTTAAAAGGTAAGAAAATTGCCGTTTCATGGGCGTATTCGCCGAGTTACGGAAAACCCTTATCCGTTCCGCAAGGCATCATCGGCTTAATGACCCGATTCGGAATGAATGTTTCTTTGGCTTATCCGGATAACTATCATTTAATTCCGGAAGTTGAAAAAATTGCCGACGAACAAGCAAAAGCAAGCGGCGGAAGTTTTGAAATTACAAATTCCATGAGTCATGCTTTTAAAGATGCCGATATTATTTATCCGAAAAGTTGGGCACCGTATTGGGTTATGGGCAGCCGTACCGAATTGCTCCGAAACAACGACAGCGAAGGACTTAAAGAGCTTGAAAAACAAGCACTTGCCGAAAATGCAAAGCATAAAAAATGGGAAGTAAACGAAGATAAAGTAAATCTTACCAAAAATAAAAATGCACTTTATATGCACCCTTTACCCGCCGATATTTCAGGATTGAACTGCAAAAACGGTGAAGTAACAAATGCAATTTTTGAAAGATATCGTATTGAAACATACAAAGAAGCCGGCTGGAAACCATACATTATTGCCGCAATGATTTTTGCAGGCAAGTTTAAAAATCCGGGAGAAACGCTGGAAAATATTCTGAAAAGAAATCAGAAACGAGTTTTTTAAATTTGTAAAAGTCATCGTATTTGTCAAAATGATACGATGACTTTTTTTATTCGATAATTTTTATTCCGAATTCTTTTCCTTCGCAATATTTCTTAAAAAGTTCGGAAATTTCTTTCATTTCATTTTCAAAACCGGAATGACCGCCGAAATTTATAACGATTAAAAATATTCTGTTCGTATTTTCGGTTATCATAGTTCTCACGGAATCGGAAGTAGGGCTGCCGAATGCCCCTTTTTTGTCTCTGAAAACCGGCAAATTTTCAATATTCATCTTTCCTCTGCCGATAGCTTCGTAATCTTCACCGGCTTTTCCCAAATCAAATAAAATATCACCCTCAATTTTTGTTTCGTCATATCCGCCTATGGAGTAACCCGACTTAATTGAAGCAAGATTTATCGTATCCACCAAATTGCTGATTTGATATATGCCTTTTCCTTTTATAATTCGCCTGTGCAAAGCTTCCGCCGAAAGTCGATAACGTGCCGGTTCTTTGCCGAGTGCTTTGTATGCTTCACGCGAACTTTTAATTTGAGGAATTTCTTTTACGCTTTCAATCGACATTTCCGAGATTCTTTTAACTTCCTTATTTATCGCCTGTTGCAAAAATTGATTTTCTTTTGCAAAAACAATTTCGGCAGAAATTAATCCCAATTTTATCTGCGGAACCGAATTTTTGATTGTATCTGAAATACTTACAGTTTTCATAAATAATTACAAATTCTTAAATTACAAATTAATAATTTTAAATTATCAATTGTCAATTATTTATGACTTTTCAAATATTCGACAATCATATTCGGACATTCTTCTTTTTCGGCAAATTCGGAAATACTCTGCCCTTCATATTTTACTTTTGTATCGGCACCGTTTTCGACTAATAATTTAATCATGGGAAAATCTTTTGTCTCTATTGCCTCAAGCAAAGGTGTTTTTCCGTATTTTTCTTTAAAATTAATGTTTGCCCCGGCATCAATAAGTGCTTTTGCCGATATATATTTTTGATACTGAACGGCATGCATTAAGGGTGTTTTTCCGAAATAGCCGGTATATTCAATATTTGCCCCGGCTTTTAACAGCATTTTTATTATTTCGTCATTATCTAAATCAACGGCAAAAATAAGAGCCGATTCATCTGTCCAATCTTTCATATTCGGATTAACTTTTTCCGTATTCAGATAAAAATCAATAAGTTCGGTTTTTTCACTTTTCAATATTTCAAAAAATACGGGTTTTTCTATACCTCCGCAATCTTTGTGAATATTAAATCCGTATTTTTTCAACAATTTTATTTGCGAAAGATTTCCGTAGCGAATTGCTCCGTAAACAGGCGAACATTTATCCGGAAAAGTACCTGTTGCATTATCGTTCAATCCGTTTTTCAAAAGAAAGGAAAGTAAGGTATCGTTTTTAAAAATTATACTGTAATTAAGCGGATATTTATTAATATTCGGATGCAATTTCATTAATCGTTCCAAAGATTTTTTATCGCTTATTGCAAAATTAATATCTACGGTTTCGGGATTTGCACCGAGTTTTACAAGTTTTTCTATTAAATCGATATTTTTACTTGTCGATAAATCCGTAACTGAAATATCGGCTCCGTTATGTAATAAAATATCAACTATTTTTTCGTAATTCCTTAAAACAGCTAAATTTACAGGATACATTCCTGCTTTCGACGGTTGATTTACATCGGCTTTTAATTCAATAAATTTCTTAACAATATTTAAATTTCCCGTATTTATTGCTTCTAAAAATGCCGTAGAATTTGTAGAGTAATGCCTGTATTTATTATTATAAAATTCTTTTACAATCGGGATATAGGTACCTAATTTACGAACGGAATATTGATATTCGATACTTACATTCGGATTTGCCCCTTTTTTTATCAATATTTCGGCATTTTTAATTATTTCATCTTCGGAATATTTTCCGCTTTCAAGCATCATATTAAATAATGCCAAATCAAGACTGTCGTCGGAAATTTCAATTTTTGACAAGTCAAGTTTATCTACTGCAGCAGTAGTTCCTGCCGGAATTGTTTGGGATATTTTTGTTTCCGAATTATTTTCCGAATTTGAATTACAGGAAGTTTGGCTAAAAGCAAGAGAAAAAGAGATAATAAGATAAAATATTTTCATAATTTTCGTTTTAAAAAGTTTCCGTTTGAAATTTTATCCGAAAATATCTCGTTCGAGAACACAATTTCTCCGTTTTTTATAACAGTTCCGGGTTTTCCTTTTATTTCGATATTTTCATAAATGTTCAAATCACAATTTTGATACTGTGTTTCGGTACTGATTTTTTCGGAAACAGTATCGTTCCAAATTATTAAATCCGCATCCGAACCGATTGCAATTTCGCCTTTTTCCGGATATAAACCGAAAATTTTTGACGAACCGGTCGAAATAATACGTACAAAATCGTTTATCGAAATTTTATTTTGCAAGACACCGTATGTATAAAGCAAAGACAAGCGATATTCAACACCGCCGGCACCGTTTGGTATTTTTCTGAAATCATTTTTCCCGAGCAATTTTTGTTCAAAATTAAAGGGACAATGGTCGGTTCCGGTTGTTTGTATTATATTTTCCGACAAAGATTTCCACAATTTCTCGTTATCGTTTTTTTTTCGTAATGCAGGACTGAAAACAAATTTTGCCGTATCTTCAAATTTTCCTGTTAATTTTTCATCATCAAAAAGAAGATATTGCGGACAGGTTTCGGCATAAATCGGTAATCCTTTTTTTTGTGCATCAGCAATTAATTCTGCTGATTTTCCCGTTGAAACATGCACAAAATAAACTTTACAATTTGTTTCTTCTGCAAAACGAATAATTTTTTTTACGGCTTCTGTTTCGGTATATTCGGGACGAGATAATGCGTGATATTTCGGCTCTGTTTTCCTTTCATTATAAAATTTATTTCGCAAATCTTCAATAGCATCGCCGAGTTCGGCATGAACGGTAAGCAACGCTCCGGCATCGGCAATTATCTTCATAATTTTCAGTAAATCAGCATCTTTTAAGCCGATACTGTCTAAATATGCCGTATAAACTTTGAAAGATGTAATTCCTCTGTCAATACACTCACGAATTTCATTTTCGATATTTCGGTGATAATCAACGGGAGAAACATGAAACGAGTAGTCGGTAAGACAATTTTCGGCTTCTTTTTTCCTTTCAGTCAAAGCATCGGATAAGGGTTGTTTTTTTTTCGGAGTTACAAAATCGATAAGCGTTGTAGTTCCTCCGGACAGTGCTGCTTTGCTGCCGGTATAAAAATCATCGGAAGAGAAACCGGCAAAAGTCGGCAGATGCATGTGAACATGCGGGTCGATACCTCCGGGAAAAACGTATTTTTTTTCTGCATCAATTACCTGACAGTCAGTATGGGTTTTAATATTTTTCGATATTTCAACAATTTTTCCTTTCGACAGTAAAATATCAGAAAAATATTTTTTTTCGGAAGTAACTATATTTGCATTTTTAATGAGGAGTTTATCCATAATTAAGCTTCCAATACTTTTATGTAATTTCCGTCTTCTTGTTTTTCAAAGCCGATTTTTCTCAAATATTTAATATGATTTGCCGATTGCGGGAAAACAAGAATTCTTTTAACACCATCACCTATAAATCTGTGTCTTAATCGTTTATACAAAAATTTTGCATTTTTATAATCACGATATTGCGGAACTACAAAATCCAATCCTACTTTCAACGTAGTTTTGTCAATTTTGTGTGCCAAAAAAATTCCGGCAACGTTCATATTTCGCAAAACAAAAAAACTTACGGTGTTTAAATCCGGTTTATATTTAAAACCCGGAAAGAATTTCTGTATATCTTTATCATAAAAATCAAGAAAACTTAACAGGTATTTGTTACTGCCTCTTACCTCCAATGTAGTAAAAAGCTCTTTTTTGGTGTATATTCTGATTAGATAAAACATATCCGTAAGCACTATAAAACCGTTTAAAAATGCAACGGGATACGCATTAATTAAAATTCCGTATGCAGTAAAAGTTGCAGCACCGAAAAGGTTTACCCATCTGAATTTTACAATTGAATTTAAGGTCATTGATACGGCAATTATCACCGATGCGATGTA
>CAZCPV010000174.1:1981-6674 GCA_964500765.1 uncultured Draconibacterium sp. | reverse complement strand
TTTATAATACCGACTGTAAAAAACTATGATTAAAAAAATCTTTTATTTTTGAATAACCGGAAACATTTATTTTGATACAATGACTTTTTTATTCAGCACGGAATTATCGGCAAATAAAAGATTCAGAAAATAAATTCCGTTTTTTAAACCGGAAATATCAACAATATTATTATTTGAATTCAAAAATTTATTCTTCAAAACCGTTTTTCCGGAAATATCCGATATTTCAACAGAAAGCAATTTTTTTTCGGTTTGGATATTTAATATACCGTCGGCAGGATTGGGGTAAATTGAAACAGAATTATTTAAAGTTTTAATATTTTCGGTCATACCGTATTCATAACAACCCATATCCGGAGCGGTATTATAATATTCATCAGGGTTTAAATCTATTACCGTTATTTGTTGATTATAAGCATCCGTAATTGTAAGAGAATCAATACCGGCATCAATACAAGGAGAATTTTCGGACAAATGAAAATCTTCGGTTGCAGGATTTACAAATTGTGCATCGACATTTATGTTATTTGTACCGGTTGCATCATCGGGAACAGATGTATTGCAATAATTAATTTCGGCATATCCGTAATCGAGGTAAATATTATCGCTGTATGCACCGTTATTATTATAAATTATACTGTTTGTAAAAGAAGCATCCGAAAATGCTATCTCAACTCCGCCGCCGTCTCCGTTTTGAGCTTGGTTGTTAATCATAGTACAATTAACAAACATTACGCCCTGAGAATATCCTTCCAAAAATGCTGCACCGCCGGCGGAATAAGTTGTATAATTTCCGGCAAACAAACATTTATAAATGTGTGTATTATAACATCCGTACAGGCAAATTCCTCCGCCTCCGTAAAATACTGAATTATTAATAAACTTACAATTTTCAATATTTGCTCCGTTATCTCCTGACAATTTTATTGCACCGCCTTCTCCGTAGGAATGGTTATTTTTAAAGGTACAATCAATAATCTGTGTTTGAGATGTACTGTTTAAAGCATAAATTGCACCGCCCATTCCGTTATCATCTCCGGTTGCTTCATTGTTTTCAAACACACAATTATTTAATAAAATATCGGAATTGTTCAACATTATTCCTCCGCCGTGCTGATCGGGAAAATTATTACTGATTGTTTTTCCGTATTCAATTTTACAATAAGACAGTTCGCTTATTTCGGAAGTTTCATCAAATCGTAATCCTCCCCAACCTGTTGAATGATTATCGGTTGTAAAAAATATACTGTCGGTTTCGGTTCCGTTTGCAATTAATTTTCCCGCTACATGAAATCTGTAGTTTCCCTGAAAATTAACCGTAACACCGGCTTCTACCGTTAATGTTTGACCTGCCGGAACAACTATTGAATCGGTAACAAAATAGGGTGAACCGGAAATCGTCCATGTCCCTGATTGTTCACCGCTTACACTTGTTTGAGAAAAAAGATTGAAAGAAACAAAGCATAAAGTAATAAAAGTAATAATTGTTTTCATAAGTATTTTCTTTTAACGGAAGCAAATATAGAAAAAAACGAATAAAGAAAAAAGCATAACCGAATTTCGATTATGCTTTTTATCGATATGATAATTTTATAAAAATACTGATTATTCAACATTAGCAGATTTTAATAATCTGTTCCATCGAATTTTACCGGTAAAAATAGTTTTATCTTTATCCATTGACATCCAAATAAAAATCGGTTTGCCTACAATATGGTCTTCAGGCACCAAGCCCCAATAACGCGAATCGGCAGAATTACTTCTGTTATCTCCCATCATCAGGTAATAGTTCATTTTAAAAGTATATTTATCGGTTTCTTTTCCGTTAATGTAAATTTTCCCGTTTTTAACGGCTAAATCGTTATTCTCATATACATCAATTATTCGGCGATAAAGCGGAAGATTTAAGGTATCGATTTTTATTGTTTTACCGGCTTCGGGAATCCAAAGCGGTCCCATATTATCGATATTCCACTTGTAACGCGGGTCGTGCGGAATTATATCCGGATTATATACACCCGAATCTTCAACCATTTTTACAACTTTTTCAACGCTTTTAAATCTTTTTATTTTATTAAGATATTCTTGTGTTAAAGGCAAAACATAGCCCTCAAGACGATACATTCCGGAAGTTTGAAAATCGTCTTTACTGATCCCCATATCATACAAAGATTTAGGGTTTAAAGACTTTCCGGGTTTCATAATAATATGATAATTGTGTTCTTCATATTTATGAACTTTCCCTTTTTTTCCGTTAATATAAACAAAGCCCTTTCGCATTTCAAAAGTATCTCCGTGTATTGCAACACAACGTTTTACATAATTATCTTCTTTATCAATCGGCCGTGTAAGAATTGTATAATTTTTTTTGACAATGGTACGAGCATTATTTATATAAATATTCTCGTCTGCAAGTTCTTTTCCTGCCTGTAAATCAGACTGTTTCAACTGCCAAGCAAAATTTCTGACAACTTTATAGTAACTTTCCGCCTGTCTTTCCAAAGCCACTGTATCGCCTTCCGGAAAGTTAAAAACAACAATATCGTTTCTTTTTACATGCCCGAACCCTTTCAGCCGTTTGTAGGGTGCTTTTATAAGCTCGGAATACGGATTAAAAGTACTGCCCTGAAAGGTATGCGTAAACGGGATTGCAAGCGGTGTCATCGGCATACGCGGTCCGTAGCTAACTTTGCTGACAAAAAGATAATCGCCGACGAGCAAAGATTTCTCCAATGATGATGTCGGAATCATATATGCTTCAATAAAAAAACTTCTGATAATGGTAGCCGCAATAACGGCAAATACCAGAGCATCAACCCATTCTATTAATTTTGTTTTCTTTTCTAAATCGCGTTTTTTCCAAAAAGTCCAATTTACTTTTTTTGAAATATAATAATCAAAAATTATCGGTATTCCGAGTAAAAGCCACCAACTTCCTATCCAAATTACAAACAAAAGATAGACAATTATCCAAAATACGACTTTAAAGTATTTGTTTTTCAGAAATTTAAAATATTTTTTCATTGTGAATTTCTTTAATTATAGAATTTTGAAGTTTCAAAGTAACAAATAATAACTTACAAATCCAATAAATCGTTCATCGTTAAAAATCCTTTATTATTTTGTGTAAATTCGGCAGCTGAAACAGCACCGAGGGCAAAACCTTTTCGACTTTTTGCACTGTGCGTTATTTCAATATAATCAACGGCAGACTCATATTTTACGGTATGTATGCCGGGTACTTTTCCTTCGCGAAACGAACGAATTACAAGTTCCGACTCATTAACGGCATTTTCTTTTACCCAATATTTTTTATTTTTAAAATTTGAAATTATACTTTCCGCAACAGTAATTGCCGTACCGCTCGGTGCGTCTTTTTTTTCGCTGTGATGTGTTTCGGAAACGGAAACATCGTAATTTTCAGCTTTATTCATAAGTTTTGCAAACTCCGCATTCAATTTAAAAAAAAGATTTACCCCTATACTGAAATTTGAAGCATAAAAAAATGTTTGTCCGTTTTCCGTACATTGTTTTTTTATTTCGGGCAACTTATCGAGCCAACCCGTGGTTCCGGATACAACGGGAATATTTGCCTCAAAACATTTCAAATAATTATTGTATGCCGAATCGGGCTGTGTAAATTCTATTGCAACATCGGCTTTTTTCAAATTTTCGGGCGTAAATTCGTTTTTATTATTGACATCAAATTTGAATATAATTTCGTGTCCTCTTTTAAGGGCAATTTTCTCAATTTCTTTACCCATTTTTCCGTAACCTATAAGTGCTATTTTCATTCGATTTGTAAATATAAAAATAATAAGTTCAGTATAAAAAGACCCTGCGGGTTTAAGTTTGCAAAAATCTGAAATTTTAAATGTTTTATATTAAGTTAATTATCGCAAACCCGCAGGGTCTGTAAACACACTATTTACCTTTTTATACTGCATTCAATAATAACGATTTAAATTACTTTTTGTTACAAAAAAAGTCCGAATTCGGACTTTGGTTTTTAAATTTTAGTTTTTATTTTTAAACACTGTCAGTTGCATTGCACGCTGACAGGTTTAAATTGTGAGCAGACTGATTTTTTTATTTTAATAATTCCTTTACTTTTTTAAAATTTTTATGATGTATGCCGACGGCTTCAAGGTCTTTTATGTCTTGCAAAAACACTTCTCTGCAAAGTCGGTCATCGTTCGGGAAATGTTTGTCTTTCCATTCGAGATAAATTGGTTTTGCTTTTTCAAATTCATTGTTCAGAACATAGCCGAGAGCAAGGTTGGTATAAACGCCTGTTGCTTCAGGTTCTAATTCTAATGATTTTTTTGCGGCTGTTATGGCTTCTTGCGGTTTCTTTACAAAAAGGGCATAAAAACTAAGATTGAAATAATTGCCGTAATTATTTGGTTCTTTATCAATAGCTTTTTTCCAAACTAATACAGCATTTTCATATTCTTGGTTTTTAGCAAAAATTTGTACCATATAATAATAATACCTATCATTTCCTGAAAAACAATTTAGGTTTAATATTTCATTAGGTAGGCTATCTAATTCTTTCCAGTCTAAACCCAACCATGTTAAACTCGTAAGATTTCCGATTTCCGGGGGTAGCATGCTTAATTTGTTGTATCTTAAATCCAAACTTGTTAAACTCGTAAGATTTCCGATTTCCGGGGGTAGCATGCTTAATTGA
>CAZCPV010000174.1:0-1881 GCA_964500765.1 uncultured Draconibacterium sp. | reverse complement strand
TCCAAACTTGTTAAACTCGTAAGATTTCCGATTTCCGGGGGTAGCATGCTTAATTTGTTGTATCTTAAATCCAAACTTGTTAAACTCGTAAGATTTCCGATTTCCGGGGGTAGCATGCTTAATTGATTACTGCGTAAATTCAAACTTGTTAAACTCGTAAGATTTCCGATTTCCGGCGGCAGACTTTCAATTTTACAATATTGCAAATTCAAATATTTTAGATTTGTGAGTTCAAATAATTGAACGGGTAAGGTGCTGAAATTATTATCTTCTTGATAATCAGTACTTAAATCAAGATAAGTGAGTTGTTTTTGTTGCAGGATATTTTCAGGAAACTGTGGCAATTTGTTCTTTAAAATTTCAATGCCCGTAATGTAATGCCGATAAGTGTCGGCAATATCGGATAAATCGTTTACGGAAACATAAACGCTGTTTATTGCTGTATTTTTTATTTTTGCAAAGGCATCTTGCCAATCTATGTTTTTATTGCCGAGTAGGTTTATGTGTTTTAAGTTGGGGCATTGGGCAATTTCTTTCGGTACATGCAAAATGGCGGTGTTGCTTAGATCTAAGCTGTCCACTTTTTGCAGTATTTTGTTTCTGTCATCTTCATTGATGTAATTTGCATAACCCTTCCACTCCTTAAATTGTTTTTTAACCGCCTTGTCAAACATAGCGGTTTCGCGGTATGTATTTGTTTGTTGAGCTTGCAAGTTTAGTAAAGCAAGCAAAAAAAATATGATAAGAATTAAATTTTTCATAAGTTTTTTTACATATATCATAAGACATAACAGTGAGCAAAACTCCTGCTAATGGTTTTTGTGGTTTTGTTTCTCGTAAATCTAACTATTTTCAAGTACTTTATTTTGATAAAACTATTGTTTTTTTACTGATTTTTAAAAAAACATTTCATAAATCATCATATTTACAATAGAATTGATTTTTCAGCACAAACACGCAAAAATGTAAAATTCTGTTTATCAGCACAAAAAAACCGACTTAAAATCAATTTATCTAATCTTTCACTGATTTAAAAGTCTTTTTTTTATGCTAAAAATACATACAAATTTGTGTTTTTTCCATAATTTTGTCTTTAAATGATAGATTTTTATCTTAAAAGTAGTTTCCCTTTTTGTGTGTATTTTTGTTAATTCTTTTACAAATATAAATAAATTTAAATTAGGTCATTAATTTCGGGCTGCATGATTTCAAACTTGCAGCCATTATTGGTTGTTCTTGTATGATTGCCTTGATTTCCGTCTTCTTTACCGCCTATATATGTTTTATCAGTCTGAAAGATATATTTTGATCAAATAGTAATTTCATCAAGCATAGGTTTGTCCTTTTTCTTTCTCAGCAGCAAAAGAGAGACATGCATTTACCTGATTTTCTGTCAGTTCCGTAAAATCATTTATAATTTCTTTTCCGGTCATTCCGTTTGACAACCAAGACAGAACATCATAAACTGAAATTCGCATTCCTTTAATTATCGGTTTTCCGAATCTCTTTTTCGTATTAATTTCGATATATTCATTAAATTGTATCATCTTAATAAAATAATTGTTACAAATATACAAAAAAAGTCCGAATAAATTCGGACTTCAAAATAAAAAGTTTTGTCATAAGCTTATTTTACGGCATCAACGATTGCTTTAAAAGCTTCGGGATGATTCATTGCCAAATCGGCAAGGGCTTTTCTGTTAAGTTCGATACCTTTTTTATGAACTTTCCCCATAAATTCGGAATAAGACATATCGTATTGTCTTACACCGGCATTAATTCGTTGAATCCATAATGCTCGGAAATTTGATTTTTTCTTTTTCCTGTCACGATAAGCATATTGCAATGCTTTTTCGTGTGCATTTTTTGCAACTGTCCAAA
>CAZCPV010000173.1:0-6717 GCA_964500765.1 uncultured Draconibacterium sp. | reverse complement strand
TACTTGTAAATGTTATTGTTTTTGTCGGAATTTTGTCTTCATCCGGAGCATTTTCGGATGAAAAAGTAAGCGTTTCCGATAATTCGGTATTGGTCTTGAATTTCAAGAATCCAATTGCCGACAGGTCTTCCGTAAAACCGGATTTAAGCACAATGAAAATTAAAAAAACATTGAGTTTAAAAGCCGTAACGGATGCCGTAAAAAATGCAAAAACAGATAAGAAAATAAAAGGCATTTATTTGGATTTATCCATGTTAAATATAGGAATTGCTTCGGTAGAAGAAATCAGAAGTGCACTGAAAGACTTTAAAACTTCCGGAAAATTTATTCTTGCACATTCTGATTTTTATACACATAAATCTTATTATTTAGCTTCCGTTGCCGATAAAGTTTATTTAACACCGAGCGGAGTTGTTCAATTTACGGGACTTAGTGCTCAATTAATCTTTTTCAAGTCGTTGTTGGAAAAACTCGGTATAGAGCCGGAAATTATTCGCCACGGAAAATACAAAAGTGCGGTAGAGCCGTTTATGTCCGACAAAATAAGCGAAGCAAACAAAGAACAAACACAAAAATATTTATCTTCTATTTGGAAAACAATTACGGACGGTATTCATAATCAAAGAAAAATTTCTGTTGCGGATTTGAATAAATATGCCGACGAATTATCGGTAACCGGAGCGGAAACAGCAAAAAAATATAAATTTGTTGACGGACTGAAATACGAAGACCAAGTTATTACAGAACTTAAAGAAAAAACAGGAATTTCTTCGGATAAAAAATTAAAAACAGTGAGTTTATCGGATTATATTAATTCCGAAAAAAACATCGAAGATATTTTAAAACCGAAAAAAGAAAATATTGCCGTGATTTATGCAGAAGGCGAAATTGTTGACGGGGAAGGAACGGAAGAACAAATCGGTTCGAAAACATTGGGAAAAGCAATACGAAAAGCAAGGAAAGATAAAAGCGTAAAAGCAATTGTTTTACGAATTAATTCTCCCGGCGGAAGTGCTTTGGCTTCGAAAGTAATTTGGAGAGAAACCGTTCTTGCAGAGCAAACAAAACCCTTGATTGTTTCCATGGGAGATGTTGCCGCATCGGGCGGATATTATATTGCCTGTCATGCAGATACGATTGTAGCAGAACCGAATACAATAACCGGTTCAATCGGCGTTTTCGGATTGTTATTTAACGCAAAAAAGCTGTTAAAAGATGTCGGAGTTACGATAAATACGGTAAATACAAATACTTATTCGGACATGGGAAATCCGGGCAGAAAAATGACGGATTACGAACACGGAAAAATTTTACAATCAATTGAGGAAATTTATTCAACATTTATTACCCATGTCGGAGAAGGACGGCATTTACCCGTTGATTCGGTTGATGCAATCGGGCAAGGAAGAGTTTGGAGCGGAAAAGATGCCTTAAACATCGGACTGGTTGACGTGATGGGCGGTTTGCAAACGGCCGTTAATCTTGCTGCAGAAAAGGCACACTTACAAACATACGGAATAAAATATTATCCGGAAAAAGATAAATTTTCCGCTGTTTTAGAAACAATGTTTTCGGAAACAAAAACAGCTTTAATTAAGAATGAATTGGGTAATGCTTATCCGTATTATGAAAAATTACAAAGCGTAAAAGATATTTCGGGTATTCAAACCAGAATACCGTATTTTATTGAAATTAAATGAAGTTGCTGAAGTTTATTTTTTTGTATCCTGTTTCTCTGATATACGGAACGGTTGTCAGGATACGAAATTTTATGTTTGATAACGGGATATTAAAATCAACGGAATTTGATATCCCGGTTATTTCCGTCGGGAATATAAGTGTCGGCGGAACGGGAAAAACCCCGACCGTTGAATATTTGATATATCTTTTACGAAATAAATATAATATAGCCGTGCTCAGTCGCGGTTATAAACGAAAAACAAAAGGTTTTGTTTTAGCGGACAAAAATGCAAGCGTAGAAACAATAGGAGACGAGCCGTATCAAATTTTCTTAAAATTTCCGGATATTACGGTTGCCGTTGACGAAAAACGTGTTCGCGGAATTCAAAATTTATTACAACTCGAAAAAAAAATCAATTTGGTTATTTTAGACGATGCTTTTCAACATCGCTACGTACAACCCGATTTATCCCTTTTGCTTGTTGATTATACGCAACCTTTTTTTGACGACCGCTATTTGCCCTTGGGCAGGTTAAGAGATAATCCGGAAGAACGATACCGCGCAGAAATAATTTTGGTAACCAAAACACCGGAAACAATTACACCGATTGATATGCGAATTATTGCAACGGATTTTAAACTAAAACCCTATCAGTCATTGTTTTTTTCGGCAATAAAATATAAGGGCTTAATGCCTGTTTTTGAAAACGAAATGTTTGCCGTAGATTCGGAAGCCGTAAAATCAAAAAAATATGCAATTTTAACCGTAACGGGTATCGGAAATCCCGCTCCTATCATAAACTTCTGCAAAACCTTAACAGACAATATAAAGATAATGACTTTCAGCGATCACCATCAATATACCGGAAGTGATATTTTAAAAATAGCTGACGCTTTTGAAGCTATTGACGAAAAAAACAAAATTATCGTAACAACGGAAAAAGATGCCGTAAGATTAAGAGTGATAAAACCTATTGATGAGCAGATAAAAAAACGGTTTTTTTATTATCCGATTGAAATGAAAATTTTAAACAATGATAAAGCAGATTTAGACAAACTCATACATCATTTTATTGAAAAAAGTAATGCACAATATCGATTTTTATCTTCTAAAAAGAATTTTTAACCCTTAAATTATCAACATTGCATCTCCGTAAGTTCCGAATTTATATCCTTCTTTAATCGCTGTTTCATAAGCTTTTAATGTTTGTTTATAACCGCCGAAAGCTGCTGCGGAAATTAAAGGTATAGACCTGGGCAGATGAAAGTTTGTTATCATAGCATCCGGAATCAAAAAATCGTAGGGCGGATAAATAAATTTATTTGTCCAACCGCTGAAAGGTTTTGAAATTCCCGTTACGGTTGCCGTACTTTCAAGAGTTCTGACAACGGTTGTTCCTACGGCACAAATTCGGTGCCCTTCTTTTTTTGTTTTATTTATAACATTTGTTGTTTCTTCGGACACATAGATTTGCTCATTATCCATTTTATGTTTGGTCAAATCTTCAACATTAATTGTTCTGAAATTTCCCAGTCCGACATGCAGCGTAATAGAGTCTGTTTTAATTCCTTTTATCTCAAATTTTTTCAATAAAATTTTGCTGAAATGAAGACCTGCGGTAGGTGCAGCAACAGCTCCTTCATATTTTGCAAACACTGTTTGGTATCTTTCGGCATCTTCGGGTTCAACCTCTCTTCCGACAAAAGTCGGCAAGGGTGTTTCGCCTAATTCTTTCAATGTTTTTCGGAATTCTTCATACTCTCCGTCAAACAAAAATCGCAGCGTTCTGCCTCTTGATGTTGTATTGTCAATCACTTCTGCAACAAGTGTTTCCGCATCACCGAAATACAATTTGTTTCCGATTCTGATTTTTCTTGCCGGGCTTACCAGGACATCCCACAATCGTTGTTTTTTGTTTAGTTCACGAAGTAAAAAAACTTCAATTTTTGCTCCGGTTTTTTCTTTAATGCCTTTTAATCTTGCCGGAAAAACACGCGTATTGTTAAAAATGAACAAATCATCTTCTTTAAAATAATTTATAACTTCTTTAAAAATTTTGTGTTCGATTTTCCCGGTATCTTTATGTAAAACTAATAATCGTGAGTCATCACGGTTTTCGGAAGGATACTTTGCGATTAATTTCGGCGGCAAATCGTAGATAAATTGAGATAATTTCATAAAAGTTTAAATTTTTTATAGAAAAGACCCGCAAAATTACAACATTTTTTGAAATAAATCAACAGTAATTGCATCTTCAACGGAAAAATTTCCGATTTTAGTACGTCGAAGTGCTGTTAAATGTGCCCCGTTATCCAGTTTTTCGCCGATATCTCTTGCTAAAGCACGAATATATGTTCCTTTACTGCAATTTATTTTTATTTCTGCAAAAGGTCGATTAAAACTTAAAATTTCAATTTCAAAGATTTCAATTTCAGAGGGTTTTAAATCAAGCGATTTTCCTTTTCGGGCACTTTCGTATGCTCTTTTTCCGTTTACGCGTTTTGCCGAAAAATCCGGCGGTATTTGTTTTTGTTTTCCTTTGAAGCCGGCAATTACCGTTCTGACATCTTTTTCCGTAAGATTTTCTGTCGAAAATGTTTTATCGACATCGGTTTCCAAATCAAAAGAAGGAGTTGTTTCTCCGAATTTTATTGTGGTAATATATTCTTTCGGCAAATCTTGAAAATTCTGAATTTCTTTTGTCTTTTTTCCGGTACAAATAATCAACAATCCGGTTGCCAAAGGGTCTAAGGTTCCGGCATGACCGACTTTCAGTTTCGGAATATCGTATCGGTATTTCAGTGTGCTGCGTATTTTGTTTACAACATCAAACGAAGTCCAGTTTTCAAACTTATCTATAAGAAGAACTTCTCCCGAAAGGAATTGTTCTTTGCTGTATGTTCTTTGAGACATAAAAATCTTTCTGTTTTAACTGATTTGAAGGTTTATTCCCGAAGCAAGTAAAATTAATATAATTGCTCCGACAATTATTCGATACCACCCGAAGAGTTTAAATCCGTATTTGGTAAGGAAGTTTATAAAAAATTTGATAGAAAACAGTGCGACAATAAAGGCAATGATATTTCCGAAAAGCAAAATATCAATATTATCGGAAGTAAGTGCTTCGTGATTTTTATAAAGTTTATATAAGGTTGCAGCAAACATTGTCGGTACGGCGAGGAAAAAAGAAAATTCGGCAGCGGTTTTTCGTGTTAATTTTTGTGCCATACCGCCGATAATAGTTGCTGCGGAACGCGAAACACCCGGAATCATGGCAAGCACTTGAAACAGCCCGATAAAGAACCCTTTCTTGTATGTAACTTCCTGATTTTTATCTGTTTTTGAAAACAGTTTATCGGCAAATAAAAGAAATATTCCGCCGGCAATTAAGGATATTGCAACCGTAATAACACTTTCTAATAAAATATCAATGTAGTCGCCTAATAATAAACCGAAAACTGCAGCCGGAAGAAATGCAACAAACAAAACATAGTAAAACGTTAAACTTTTAAAAAATCGTTTCCAATATAAAACGACAACGGATAAAATAGCCCCTAATTGAATATTTACGATAAATAAATTTACAAATTCGTTACTTTGCAAACCGAGCAATTTTTCCGTGATAATCATGTGTCCGGTTGAAGAAATCGGCAGGAATTCCGTAATCCCTTCAACAATTGCAATAATTAATGCCTGTAACCAACTCATTATTTTTCTTTTTCGGTATCGTTTTCGACAGGTTTTTTCATAATGGCATAAATTTCAAAAATAAAACCGGCCAAAATAATAACGGGAGCAATTATTATACGACGAACACTAAACAATTCTTTTCCGTTAAAAACATTGGGGTCGGTTGAACCACCGCCGCTCAATAGAACAAAGCCGATTATAATTACGACAAACCCGATTGCCAACATAATGTAATTTTTTTTGCCGAGAGCAAAACCGGTATCTTGTGATTTATTTTTCATTTCTCAGAAATATTTATAGTTAAAGAGTGCAAATATAAGAGAATATTTAGATTTTTTAAATCGGATATTTAATGAATATTGAAAAAACGATTTAAATATAGTATGTGCCGCATTTTTAAACAATTATTTTTCAGAATATGACAATGTTTATTTTTTGTGCTAACTTCCGGATATACAGCTAATTGTTTCTCATACTATGTTTTTTATCTGCATCTGCTTTTTTTAAATCATATAATATTTTTATTCCTGCACCATAAGAAACTAAATGTTCTTTTGTTAATTTGTCTTCATTTCTAAACAGACTTATGTTATAATTATTCTTTTTAATATCTGTATTTTCATATGAAAAAAGATTATAATTAAAATTCGGCAGAATCACTAAATTCATTTTTTCTGTAATTCTAAAGCCAATACCAAATCCGAAGTCTCCTGACATATTAAATTTGTTAGAATCACTATTATTTCTTTTGTCAGTATTTTGGTCCGTATTACACTTATATTCTTTTCTTAAAATCCGTTCAACATTACTAGACAGAGGTATTAATAAGGATGTCCCAAAACTAAATGAAAAATTTAACCTTTTTGCAGTCGTGTAAATAAAATGCAGAGGGACAGTCAAATAATCATAAGAATAACGATACATTTCTGATTTATAACCACAGGTAACAGGTGAAAAACAAGGATCAATCAAAATATCTTCATTAGTTTTATATCCTTTTTGAACATAACCAATTCCGAGCTCAAAAAAGAATTTAGGTTTCAAGTTGTACAACAAATTTACTTCTGAATTAAATCCTAAAACAGGACCTTCATTCTCATTCCGATATTCTTTGTATAAATCTGATTTGTTTTTCGTAATAATTCGATAATTTCTTAAATAATTCGAACTAAGCCCAACAGAAAATTTTGATTGGGCAGAAGTCTCAATTAAACCGCTAAATACAAGAATACTGATAATAATAAATTTGTTTTTCATAATCTTCATAGGTTTTTCTTTAAAGTTGCCACTCACTTATATATATATGTTTTTTTTACACAGATTCTAACAGAAAAACACAATAATTT
>CAZCPV010000172.1:0-6757 GCA_964500765.1 uncultured Draconibacterium sp. | reverse complement strand
ATGACTTTTAGTCGCTTGTTGTGGGCTTTTACCATTTTATCAAATTCCCATTTCTGTCATACTCTGTATATTTCATTTGTTTTAATCTTAACGTATATTTTATAGAAATCTGATGTAATCCCAAAATCTCCGGACTATTTCTCCAAAGATTAATATTTATTCCATAAGTCAAACTAAATTTATGAAACCCATAACCTATCTCTGGTCTAAACTTTACACTGGAATATCCATTATTATCAAAATAATAAACCAAATTACCGTTTAATTCTATTGGGTATACTTGAATCCAACCATTTATTTTCGGCCCGAATGTCATGTTTTGAGTAAATATAAATTCAGAGCCAATTGTAAATCCAGTTGATAATGGCCAATACCCAACATACTGAAATGAACCATAAGTAAGCCCTATTTCACTTACAAAATCCTTTGAATACTTTGCACTTAAAGTAAGTCCAATCTCATTATCAGTTGAAGATACGATTTCAACATTTATTGTGTCTGAATTTTGTAAAGTGTCAATATTTTGAGCAAATAATTTATTACTCACAATAATTGAAATTATTATTGAAATGACATTTATAATTATTACTCGATTCAGCTTCAATTTTAAGTTTTTTATAATTGACCACAACTAAAATATAAACAAAACTCCCCCACAATTAGTGTTAGATACTGCTGCAAACAATCTATAATATTTCAGTTTGCTTGTTTGTTCGCATTTTGTATAATTGTTTGTTGTACACTGTTATCTTTTTAATATCAATTCAATAAGCAAAGGCACTTGCTTTTCCGGATTAGGATAATCGTGCATGCCTGCTGTATTTCCCTGACTAACAACACTCCTAACTACGCTGCCATTTTTCAATATAGATATTTTCAAAACATGCATATATTTCTTAAAATCCCAAGCCCAGTAATCTTGGTATTTAATATAGTATGTTTCGTCATTGTTGCTTAGAATTTCATTAACAATTTCACAATTAATATTTCTTTTTTTTAATTCACTACAAATTAGTGTCTCAATATCTGAAATGGCCGGGACTTTCTTTATTACAAAATCATCAATATTTTTGTAATTTGGATATATTCCAACCGGAATAACAAAAGATATGTCATTTTTAACTACTGATATTTTTTGTATTTGAGTTAAGTCTTGCTGATTTGTACTTATCAAATATTGTTTTGTACTGCATGACCAAAATAGAATTGAGGTAACAATAAATATAGAAAATTTTTTCATAATTAAATATATTAAGTTTATTTTTATAGTGCACAACTAAAATATAAACAAAACTCCCCCACAATTAGTGTTAGGTACTGCTGCAAACAATCTGTAATAATCATCAAATTTAGCTTTTTTATGCCGTAAAATAAAAAAAACCGCAAAGTATTTTTATACAAATTGCGGTTTTCATTATGAAATATATTTTGTTTTTAAACAGTCATAATTTCTTTTTCTTTTTCGGCAATTATGCTCTCAACTTTTTTTATGTATTCGTCAATTTTTTCCTGAACTTTTACTTCGGCTCTTTTTTGTTCGTCTTCCGAAAGACCTTCTTCTTTCAATTTTTTAAAGCCGTCGAGTGCTTCCCGGCGAGCAGCCCGTATGCTTATTTTACAATTTTCTTCTTCCGATTTTACGAATTTCACCAATTCTCGACGACGTTCTTCCGTTAAGGGCGGAACATTTATCATAATGCGTTCGCCGTTATTTTGCGGGTTAAACCCGAGGTTTGCTTTTTGAATTTCTTTTTCTATAAGAGGGATTAAGGTTTTATCCCACGGCTGAACAACAATGGTTTGTGCATCCATGGTTCCTACGTTAGCAACCTGATTAAGAGGAGATTGTTGCCCGTAGCTTTCAACCGTAATTCCGGATAACATGTGCGGATTTGCTTTTCCCGCACGCAATTTTAACAGTTCTTTTCGGAGGTGTTCGACAGAACCGTTTAAACTTTCTTCCAATATTTCAAATTGCATTTGAACATCTTCATTCATTGTACCAAAATTTAAAATTATGCACGCAAATTTATAAAATTCCTTAAAATAAAGCACTTTCTCTTTATTTTTTATTATAAAATTTTGAGTTGTGAAAAAATAAAGGCAAGCAGAAATATATCAAAAATAATTTCGCGGACTAAAGGTCGTTTGTTTTCGGTAAAATAAACACCGAGCGGAACTGCGGAAGTCATCATTAAAATAATAATGAAAGAAAAACTGTTTTTATAAAGAAAAATAAGGTATGTTAAACCCAATAAAAATAATATAAAATAAAAGATATAATAATCTTGCAAGTCAGATTCCGTTAAACGGTATTTCTTTAAAATATGAAATACGGAAATCAATAAAATAATTATCAGAATAATTCCGGGAATGATAATGTTTAGGTCAAGCCGGAAAGGCGTATTTTTAATTGTTATTAATTGATACGTATCATAAATGACATCAAAATTTGAGTGAATGAAGAAAAAAATTGAAAAAAAGAAAAAATAAGGAATAAATACCCCTATTAATGAGGTCAGAATTTCTCGAAAATTAAGTTTTCTGAATACCAACAAACCGATTATAATTACGGGATAAAAGTAGATTATTTGAAACCAAAAAAAGGAGCCGACGGAAAGAGCAAAACCGGCATTGAAAAAATCAAATACGGCAAAATCTTTTCTTAATGATTTTATTATCAAAGTAATTGTTATTAAGAAAAAGAAAAGAGATACAGAAATTTGTAAAATATCTAAAAAACGAACACAAAAACCGATTAACAATAAAAAAATAAAACCGTGAAGATGTTGGAAGGATTTTACAATTTTAAGATTTCGTATCAATTGATTAAAGAAAAAACCGTCAACGGAAATAAACAGTATTGAAAAAAAAATGTATAAGCCGGTAAAGTTTTTCCCGATTATTAAGTGCAAAAATTGTATATATAAAAATGGTTTGTTTTCTGTTAATATACTGATATTTATTGTTTTGGCATTGATATATAAAAAAATAAACGCAATAATCGGATAGAATATAACGATAACCGGGTTTTTACTTTTAAAAAATTTCAGCATAAGATAAAACGGAAAAAGAAGAACAAAGATATATGCAAATGTGGTAAAATTTTCGAACTAAAAGAAATATTTTAAATAAACGGGTTTCCCTTAAAGAATTCAATATACCGGATTTTTTATTAATTTTGTAAAATAAATTGCTTAAAGGATAAAAATTATGCTGAAACAAAATCTCAGCCAAAAATTATTACAACGATTATCTCCTCAACAGATACAACTTATTAAGTTACTGGAACTTCCTGCGGTTCAGCTTGAACAAAGAATTAAAAAAGAGATAGAAGAAAATCCGGTATTGGAAGAAGGGCATTCGCAAGAAGAAGAAACAAAAGATGAGCTGAAAAATGAAACAGATGGTGCTGATAATGAATATGATGAGGAGTTTTCCGTTGAAGATTACATTCCTGACGATGATGACATTCCGAACTATAAATTAACGGTAAATAATTATTCAAAAGACGATAAAGTTTTTGAAATACCTTTATCGGAAGGTTTTTCTTTACAGGAACATTTAACGGAACAATTACGGCTGAAAAAACTCAGCGAAAAAGATGCTCAATTAGCGGAATATTTAATAGGCAGTTTGGACGAGGCGGGCTATTTGAGGCGAGATATTGAGTCAATTGTTGATGATTTGGCATTTTCGCAAAATATTTCGGTAACAACGGAAGAGGTTTTATCGGCATTGAAACTTGTTCAAGATTTAGACCCGGTGGGGGTGGGGGCAAGAGATTTGCGGGAAACGCTTATCCTTCAGATTGATAAGAAGTTTGCGGAAAGGAAAAACGATTTTACGGTTAAAACAGCAAAAAATATATTGGAAAATTATTTTGAAGAATTTTCAAAAAAGCACTATTCAAAAATTGAAAAACGTCTCGGAATTACATCCGAAGAGTTAAAAAAAGTTGTTGATTTAATCTTGAAATTAAACCCGAAACCGGGCAGCAACTATTCTTCGGCAATAAATCGGGCGGCACCTCAGATAACACCGGATTTTATATTAAAAGTAATTGACGGAGAGCCGATTATTTCGCTTAATTCCAAAAACATTCCGCCTTTGCGTGTCAGCCGAACCTATGAAGAAATGTTGCGGGGAATGAAAGAGGGGAAATCCAAACAAACAAAATCGGAGAAACAAGCCGTCGGGTTTATGAAACAAAAATTGGATGCCGCAAAATGGTTTATTGATGCCGTAAAACAACGGCAAAACACCTTGCTTTTAACCATAAATGCGATTGTCGGATTTCAGAAAGAGTATTTTATCGACGGCGACGAAACCAAACTTCGCCCCATGATATTAAAAGATATTGCCGACCTAACGGGACTGGATATTTCAACCATTTCAAGAGTGGCAAACAGCAAATACATACAAACACATTTCGGTATTTTCCCCTTGAAATTTTTCTTTTCGGAAGGTATGGAAACACAAGACGGAGAAACGGTTTCGACACGGGAAATAAAAAAAATATTGCAGGAATGTATTGATAATGAGGATAAAAAGAAATCTTTGACAGATGAAAAGTTAGCGAAAATTCTTCAGGAAAAAGGATATATGATTGCCCGAAGAACCGTTGCGAAATATCGAGAACAATTGGGAATTTTGGTTGCAAGATTAAGAAAAGAATTGTAAAATGAAGAAAGTCGCCCAAGTAATTTCACTGCTGTTTCACCCGATGCTGTTGACAACTTATGCCGTGTTGTTAATGTTTGTTTTGCCTACTTTTTTATCTCTGTATCCTTATAATTATAAAAAAGCCGTTGTTTTAATCGTTTTTACGGCAACTTTTATCTCGCCTTTGTTGGTTATGTTGATATTGCTGAATCTGCAAAAAATTAAATCATTAACCCTCGAAAATCGGAAAGAACGTATTTTTCCGTTTGTAATCGGGCTCATATTGTATGTTTCCGCATATTTGATAACGCTTAATTTTCCGGGAGGCATACCTGTTTTTATCAGCAGTTTTATTCTCTCCGTATTAATTCTTTTGCTTGTTTTATTGTTGATTACTTTTAAATATAAAATAAGCGTACACATGGCAGGAGCAGGCGGGTTTATCGGCTTTTTTTATATTTGGTTTGTAAAAATAAACATTCCCGAAACCTTGTTTGTTTTTTCCGGATTTCATTTTTTAACCATTCATTTTTTTGCTCTTCTTTTTTTCCTTGCCGGAATAATTGCAAGTTCGCGGTTAATTTTAAAAGCCCATAATCCGCTTCAAATTATTACCGGTTTTTCTGTCGGTTTGCTTACGGGCTTGTTAAGCGGGTTATTGTATTGATTTCCACCGTTTTCCCGTAAAGGAAAATCCCGCTAAATCCAAAACGCGTTCAACAACGGTATCGGCAAGCTGTTCAACGGTTTCCGGTTTGTTGTAAAAAGTCGGTGATGCCGGGCAAATAATGCCGCCGGCTTCGGTAAGGCGTTTCATATTGTTGATATGAATTAAATTTAAAGGCATTTCGCGTGTTACGAGAATAAGTTTTTTGCGTTCTTTCAGCATAACATCGGCTGCCCTTCCTATAAGGTTTTCGGAAACACCGGAAGCAATTCGCCCTAATGTTCCCATTGAGCAAGGAATTATAATCATAGCATCATAAGCCGAAGATCCGGAAGCAAAAGGTACGTAAAAGTTATCGTTTTTGTAAACCGGAATAGTAAAATCGGAAATAGTAAAGTCGGGAAGTTCGTTTTTTATAATTCCGCCGGCATTTTTTGATACAATCAGGGCAATATCCGACAACTGTGCTTTTAATTCTTCGGTATTGAGGCGAGTTAAAAGTCGTTCGGCGTAAATCATTCCGGAAGCTCCGGTAATTGCGACAAGTAATTTCTTTTTTTTCACTTATTTAATTTATACATAAATACCAAACTTAAATTATTGTTGTACCAAATTGCCATGGGGTCTTTTCGGATATTAAACAAAGAATAGGCAAGTCGCAGATTTGTCGTAATTTTATCGGTTAAATAAAAGCCGGCTTCAACAATCGGCTGAAAATCAAATTGTTTAAGTGTGTAGGAAGATTTTTCAACAAGTGCTTTATAGCTTGTTAATTTTGATGCAAATAAGTAAGATGGGGCAATACCCGCCGCAATATTAATTTTGGGGTGTACCTGCAAATTAAACAGAAAAGGCATTTCGACATAATGCAAACTTGTGTTAAAAACTTGTATTGTTGTACCGTCGGTTCGGTCTTCGTTTAAAACGGCACCTTTTCCTATGTAGTAGCTTTCTATTTTTAAACTGCCGTGCTCTGTCAAAGGTCGGTTTACATAAGCTCCGAGAATTAAACCGGGTTTTTTGTATTTGTATTGATTATCGCCGTCGATTTGCGACGCACTGATACCGAGCAATAAGCCGCCTGAAAAATCTTTTTGGGCAAAGGTTTTTGAGGATAAAAATAAAATCGGAATTAATATTGAAATAAAAGCAGTTTTCATTTTAGTTTATTGGATTAGGCACTTAACTAATATCAAAGAATCTTATAAGTACCGTTAATGAATATTTTAATTTCACACAGATTTCACGGATTCTCACAGAAAAATCCTGTATTTTTCACAAGTTGATAAAACTAAATCAATGTTATTAAACATTTTAACAAAACAGACAAATAGTAAGTAACTGCCTAATTCAATTAATTTATTTTGATACAAATTTAATCAATTAAATCCTGAATAACAACAGCCGCACAAAACATTCCGAAAA
>CAZCPV010000171.1:3566-6810 GCA_964500765.1 uncultured Draconibacterium sp. | reverse complement strand
CATAGACTTCAATTACATCTACGTTCATTATTGCATAGTCGGAACAAGTTTCTTTTGTTACTGTCCACCGGAATTGATTGGTATTAAAATTCAGGCCAGAAACAGCTGTTGTTCTGTTATTCGGGTTTGCAATAACCGGAACCGGAGAAGGCGAACCTTCAACCGTCCATAATCCTGTTTCTCCGGGATTAAGAGCATTATCGGCTTGTAAAATTACATTTGAGCCGCAAACATTACTAATATCCGTTACTGATGCAACAACTGTATTATTAACAATGACGACATCATCCCAAACTTGATAGCTTCCGTCGGAATTTGATAATGTCCATCGGAAAGTATTACTGTTATTAGGTGCCAACCCACTGTTAAGTCCTGTAACAAGTGTATTATATAAAGTCGGGTCGGCAAATGTCCCTGCTCCGTCAATCACTGACCATGTTCCCGTATATCCTGCAGGCGGTATATTTCCGTTCAAAGTATAGGAATCTGCAACACAAGTTGTGTCATCAACACCGGCATTTGCGGTAACACCTGATGTTATAACCAAATTCCAAGATTGAGTAATTGCGGGAGCTGTTCCGTCAGAAACTTGTATTGTAATTAAATTATTAAGGGGAGCACCCATCGGCGGTGTACCGGATAAAACAGCCGTTCCGTTTCCATTATCAACCAAATTTAACCAGGCAGGAATTGAAACGGGAGAAATAACCAAAGGGTCACCGTCGGCATCCGTAGTTGTAATATTATATGTGTAGGGAACTGTTTCTGCTCCTGTTGTTACCGGCGTAGAAGTAAAAACAGGATCATCATCAACAGGATTAACCGTTATATTAAATACAGTTGCGGGAATTGTACCGCCGGCACCGTCCGAAACCTGAAAAGTAAAACTGTCTGCATTATTTTCATCACCGTTATTAGAATATGTTAAAGCATTTGCATCAATTTGTGCCTGCGTAAAAGTTCCGTTTGCCGGGACAGGCGTTCCGCTTACATATAAAGTTCCGTGTGTAGGAAGAACAGTAACCGTATAAACAATTTCAGCAGTTGTATTATCAACATCCGTAACTTGTAATAAAGCATTGGAAATTATTTGATTAATATCACCTTCATTAACCGTTAAAACATTATTTTGAGCTAAAACGGGAACATCATTTACGGCATTTATCGTAATTTTAAATGTTTGTGTAGGACTTGTATCGTCTCCGCCGTTTGCCGTTCCGCCGTCATCAGTTAAATAAATATCAACATTGGCAACACCGTTAGCATTTGCCAAAGGAGTATAGGTTAGATTTCCGGTGGCAGGGTCAACATCAGGTTGTACGGCAAACATACCCATATTATCATTAGTTAAATGAAATGTTAATGTTTGAGCAACTTCTATATCTCCGTCATCAATATTTGTTGCCCAAGCATTTACCGTTTGTGCACCGGCATCTTCATTAATTACTTGATCGGCTCCTTTTGTGAAAGACGGTTCACTGTTTATTGCGGTAACATTTATTGTCATCGTATAACTTAATGTACTGAAACCTGTTCCGTCATGAACTCTGAAATCAAAATTTGTATAAGGTGATCCGTTTTCATCGGCATTGGGAGAAAATCTTAAATGATTTGCATTTATTTCGGCAATTGTAACAATATTTCCGGCAGCAAGCGGCGATTCGCCTCCGTTCATTGTGCCGTCACCGTCGGTATCTACCCAAAGAGTACCCAGAGCCGGAACCGTAGTAATTTCCAATTGAGAAAAAGCATCACCTTCAATATCCGAATATCCGAAATCACCCGACGCAAATGTGTAAAACAGATTTTCGGGACAAGTTACGGTATTATCGGCACCTGTCGGCAAATCATTTACTGCTGTAATCGTAATGGTAAATGCTTGTGAAGGGCTTGTATCATCGCCGCCGTTTGTCGTTCCGCCGTTATCTGTTAAATAAATTGTAACATTGGCAACACCGTTTGCATTTGCCGCCGTAGTAAAAGTTAAATTTCCGTTAGCCGGATTAACTGCCGGTTGAACGGAAAACAAAGAATTATTATCATTTGAAAGATGGAAGGTTAAGGTTTGTCCGCCTTCGTCCGGTGCACCGGCATCAATTGCCGAAGCCCAATTATTGAATGTATATGCCCCGACATCTTCATTAACGGTAATATTACCGCCGGCCGTAAATGAGGGTTCACTGTTTACAGGCGTAACGTTAATTGTCATTGTATAAGTTGCCGTACTGTATTGTGTTCCGTCATGAACTCTGAACTGAAAAGAAGTATAAGGATTTCCGTTTTCGTCGGCAGCAGGCATAAATTTTAAATATCCGGAATTTATATCAAAAGTACTTACCACATCCGAAGAAGCCAGAGCGACTTCGGCACCGTTTACCGTTCCGCTTCCGTCGCTGTCAATCCATAATGTTCCGAAACCGGGTGCAGTTGTTACTTCAATATGGTCAAAGGCATCACCTTCAACATCGGCATAATTAAAATGCCCGGTAGCAAAAGTAATATTTGAATTTTCATAAAGCGTAACCGTATTATCGGCTCCCGTAGGCGGGTCGTTAACGGCGGTTACCGTTATTGTAAAATTATAATGTGTACTTTCGTTATCGCCGCCGTTTGCAGTACCGCCGTCGTCGGTAAGATAAACGGTAACTGTAGCGGAACCGTTTTGATTTGCCGCGGGAGTATAAGTTAAATCACCCGAAGCCGGGTCAACCGAAGGTTGTGCTGAAAAAAGTCCGTTATTATCATTTGTAACAGTAAAAGTTAAAGTTTGTCCTCCTTCGTTTGCAGGTCCTGCACTCATTGCAGTTGCCCAACTGCTTACGGTTTGTGCACCGGCATCCTCCGCAACGGTTTGATTTCCTCCGGGAGTAAACGAGGGCTCATCATTAACGGCAGTTACGTCAACAGTCATCCTTCTTATTGCACTGTAACCGTCGTTTCCGTCATGAACCCGAAATCGAAATTGATCATAGCCCGCTCCGTTTTCATCGGCATTCGGTCTGAATTTTAAACGAGGAATATTTGCCGTTGTAATTGTTTGATTTACCGTTACGTCTTCGCCGGCATCAATTACGTTATTACCGTTTGCATCATAATACAGTGTTCCGACAGTTTCCAACTGTGTAATCTGAATATGATCCATAAGGTCGCCGTCAGCATCGTTATAAGGAAAATCAGATGCAACAAAGACGTAATCATTGTCTTCTAATGTTGTTACGGTTGCATTGTTCGTTGTGGGATTTGT
>CAZCPV010000171.1:0-3466 GCA_964500765.1 uncultured Draconibacterium sp. | reverse complement strand
TTTTTTTACATTTGTAAAAACTTTTTTAATGAAAACACTCGAAAACTCCGTAATAAGACTCCGAAATATCGAACCGCAAGACCTTGATTTTTTATATAATACGGAAAATAATATTGAATTATGGGAAATCAGTAACACTCTTCAGCCGTTTTCAAAGTATATTTTGCAAAAATATATCGAAAATTCCCATCTTGATATTTTTACGACAAAACAAGTACGATTTATTATTGAAACTGTTGAAGAACATAAAATTGCGGGGTTAATTGAGTTGTTTGATTATGACCCGATTCATTTGCGTGCGGGGACGGGAATACACATTATAAATAATGAACAAAGGAAACATTATGCCGAAAATGCTTTATCCGTTTTAATTAACTATTGTCGAAACATATTACGGCTCAACCAAATATATTGCGATATCGGTGCCGATAATACGGCAAGTATTAAGTTATTTGAAAAAATCGGATTTGAATTAAGCGGAACTAAAAAACAATGGTTAAATACAGCAGAAGGGTTTAAAGATGTTCTTTTTTATCAGTTGATTTTGGGTTGAAAGGCGGAAGGGGAAAGTTGAAAGGGAAAAGGTGAAAGGTGAAAGGAAAAAGGGGAAAGGGGAAAGGGGAAAGGGAAAAGGGAAAAGGGAAAAGGGAAAAGAAAGTCTTGACGTAAACAGGCAGCAAACACAAAATCAGTTTTATTAGATTTTTTGTATTTTATAAAATCATTTACACCGAGACAAAAAACATTACACATTAAATAAAATCAAATATTAAAATATCTTCATACCTTGTTATCAAACATTTTATTTTTTTTGGTTTAGTCGATGAAAAGCTCTATTTTTGGCAATCACATAAAATAAATAATTCATTAAACTAATTATAAATGAGCGTATTAGTAAATAAAAATTCAAAAGTTATCGTTCAGGGATTTACCGGAAACGAAGGTACTTTTCATGCAACCCAAATGCTTGAATACGGAACCAATGTAGTAGGCGGTGTTACTCCCGGGAAAGGCGGTCAATTCAGGTTGGACAAACCTATTTTTAATACGGTTGAAGATGCCGTAAAAGAAACCGGAGCGGATGTTTCCATTATTTTTGTTCCGCCTGCTTTTGCAGCCGATGCAATTATGGAAGCAGCTAATGCCGGCATTAAAGTAATTGTTGCCATTACCGAAGGTATTCCCACAGCCGATATGGTAAAAGTAAAAGAATATCTTTCTGATAAAGACACAACTTTAATAGGTGCGAATTGTCCGGGAATTATTACTGCCGAAGAAGCCAAAGTAGGCATTATGCCGGGTTTCATTTTCAAAAAAGGAACGGTAGGAATTATCTCAAAATCAGGAACTTTAACCTATGAAGCCGTTGACCAAATTACAAAAGCCGGGTTAGGACAAACCACTGCCATCGGTATAGGCGGCGACCCGATTATCGGTACATCGACTTTAGATGCAATAAAACTTTTTGAAGCCGACCCGGAAACCAAAGGAATTGTAATGATAGGCGAAATAGGCGGAAATATGGAAGCCGAAGCTGCCGAATGGATTAAAGAAAACGGAACAAAACCGGTTGTAGGATTTATTGCCGGCGAAACTGCTCCCAAAGGCAAACGCATGGGACATGCCGGTGCCATAATCGGCGGAAAAGCAGATACGGCACAAGCAAAAAAACAAATTTTAAGAGATTGCGGTGTACATGTGGTAGATTCACCGGCTCATATCGGAGAAAAAATGGCTGAACTTTTGAAATAGTATAAAGGGAAAAGGTGAAAGTTAAAAGGTGAAAGTCATTTTAACTTAAAATAAGCTCAAAAAATCCTTACATAAATACACAATGTAAGGATTTTTTAATTCTCATTGAGTTAACTTTTTCGAAAAAGCTCCGCATTATATTGTATAATACAACTAATCAACAACTTATAAAACATACGTATTTATGTTTTAAGACATATCTAAATACTTTTATATTTTTCAAATTTAAATTTACTTTGATTTGTTAAAAACTAAATCAGAAAATATGGAATACAGAATTGAACACGACACAATGGGAGAAGTAAAAGTTCCCGCAGATAAATATTGGGGAGCACAAACCCAACGCTCAAAAGATAATTTTAAAATAGGCAAACCGGCTTCTATGCCGAAAGAAATTATTAATGCTTTCGGATATTTAAAAAAAGCTGCCGCACAAGCAAATTTTGAACTCGGCGTTCTTCCCGAAGAAAAAAAAATTTTGATAGAAAAAGTTTGTGATGAAATTATCGAAGGAAAATTAGACGACCAATTTCCGCTCGTAATTTGGCAAACCGGCTCCGGAACACAATCAAACATGAATGTAAACGAAGTGGTTTCAAACAGGGCTCATGTATTAAACGGCGGAAAACTTACCGACAATAAAAAAATTATTCATCCGAACGACGATGTGAACAAATCGCAATCATCCAACGATACATTTCCTACGGCGATGCACATTGCCGCTTATAAAATGCTGATTGAAAAGACAATACCGGGTATCAGAAAATTAAGAGATACCTTAGCGGAAAAATCGGAAGCATTTAAAAATGTCGTAAAAAACGGCAGAACACACTGGATGGATGCCACTCCCCTGACATTGGGACAAGAATTTTCGGGTTACGTTTCGCAACTCGACCACGGACTTACGGCGTTAAAATGTACCATGGAACACCTTACCGAACTTGCCCTCGGCGGTACTGCTGTGGGAACAGGAATGAATACTCCTAAAGGATACGATAAATTGGTGGCACAAAAAATTGCCCATCTTACCGGACTTCCGTTTATAACCGGAAAAAATAAATATGAAGGATTGGCGGCACACGATGCAATAGTTGAATCGTCCGGAGCACTGAAACAACTCGCCGTAAGTTTAATGAAAATTGCCAACGACATAAGAGTTATGGCATCCGGACCGCGAGGCGGAATCGGCGAATTAATAATTCCCTCCAACGAACCCGGCTCTTCCATTATGCCGGGAAAAGTAAACCCCACGCAAGTTGAAGCACTTACGATGGTTTGTACGCAAGTTATCGGAAACGATGCGGCAATTACCGTCGGCGGAATGCAGGGACATTTTGAACTGAACGTTTTTAAACCCGTTATGATTCACAATTTCTTGGAATCGGCAAAACTGCTCGGCGACGCCTGCATATCGTTTAATGATAATTTAGCCGAAGGTATAGAACCGAATTATACCGAAATAAAACATAAATTGGAAAATACGCTGATGCTCGTAACCGCATTAAACACAAAAATCGGTTATGAAAAAGCCGCAAAAATTGCAAAAAAAGCCCATGCCGAAGGAACAACTTTGCGGAAAGCCGCTGTTGAACTCGGTTTTGTAACCGATGAACAATTTACCGAATGGGTTGACCCGTCGAAAATGGTCGGCTCTTTGGAATAAATATCAATATTAAAAACTAAAAAATCCGGCTTTTGAAAGTCGGATTTTTTA
>CAZCPV010000170.1:0-6817 GCA_964500765.1 uncultured Draconibacterium sp. | reverse complement strand
GATTTTATCATATCACCGCCTCCCTGATACGGCGGCATTTCGTTAAGAAGTTCTTTTTTTCCGTAAAGAACACCGATTCCGGTTTCGGCGTACATTTTATGACCGGAAAAAGCATAAAAATCGCAACTAAGATGTTGAACATCAATGTTTTTGTGTTGAACTGCCTGTGCTCCGTCAATTAAAACTTTTGCCCCTGTTTTATGTGCTTCGTCGATAATTTGTTTTATCGGATTTATAATGCCCGTTGAATTGGCAACATAAGCAAGTGCAACAAGTTTCGTTTTCGGATTTAATAGTTTTTTGAATTCGGATAAAATTAATTCGCCGTTTTCGTCTGCCGGTATAACTTTTATTTTTGCACCTTTTCTTGCACACAACATTTGCCAAGGCACAATATTTGAGTGGTGTTCGGTTTGTGCAATCAGAATTTCATCGCCTTGTGAAATAAATTTTTCGCCGAAAGAAAAAGCAACAAGATTTATTGCATCGGTCGTTCCTTTTGTAAAAATTATTTCCTCGGTATGTTTTGCGTTGATAAAATCTTTTACGGTTTTTCGGGCATTTTCGTACAATTCGGTTGATTTATTGCTTAAAAAATGTACACCTCTGTGAATGTTTGAATTATATTCCGAATACATTTTTTGAACAATATCTATAACTTGTTTCGGTTTTTGAACGGTAGCTCCGTTATCCAAATAAACCAAAGGTTTCCCATTTACTTTTCGGTGAAGTATCGGAAATTCTTTTCGTATTTTTTCAATTTCAAACATTCTTTTTTTTTTAACAACTCGGACAAATTTTAATTTTACATAAACTTTCGGGACTTTGTCCTTTCAATCGTTTACTTATTAAGAAATTAACATATTCGCGATACGCATCATAAGAAATATGCTCGGTTACATCTTTTAAAAATGCTTTCATCAGCATTGTTTTTGCTCGTTTTTCCGGAATACCTCGTGTTTTCATATAAAAAAGGGCTTCTTTATCGAGTTGCCCGGTTGTTGAACCGTGCGAACAGGCCACGTCATCGGCATATATTTCCAATTGCGGTCGGCTGTGTGCCCGTGCATAATCGGTTAAAAGCAAATTTTGATTCGATTGTGCCGAGTCGGTTTTTTGAGCGTCGCGAGCCACAAAAACTCTTCCGGTAAAAACCGAAACAGCCCGATTATCAATTAACCCTTTAAACAACTGATTACTTTTGCAATAAGGTTTTGAATGTGAGATATTTACAAAATTATCAACATACTGTTGTTTATCGGGCATATAAACTCCGTTTAAATCAATTTCTCCGTGTTCGCCTTTAAAATCGGCATTAAAATTATTTCTGACAGCAGAACCGCAAAATGTTACTACATTCGACTTAAACAAGCTGTCTTTTTGGGTTTCAATATTCAAATGATTAATATGTGCAGCCGTATTCCCCTCACCTTCAAAGAGATAATATTCGACATTTGCCGTTTCTTCGACAAAAATATCGGTAATACTGTTGTTAAAAGAAAAATCGGAAGATAATGAATGATAGGTATGTATAATTTTAACAGATGAATTTTTCCCGGCGATAATGAGATTTCTGTTTTGAGCAAAAATATTTCCGTTATCGCTTTGAATAAAGTGCAGAATAAAAATCGGGTCGGTTAATTTTACATTATCGGGAATATAGATAAATGCCCCGTCTTCCGCATAGACATCGTTTAAAACGGAAAAATAATTTTGTGTTTCTTTTTTTGTCGGTTTCACATATTTCTCAAAAATTTCGGGATAAGCAACTTTTGCGTCTTTCAACGAACCGGCAATAATCTTATTTTCAATTCCGGATAATTCATTATCGAAATAACCGTTTACAAAAATCAAGTTATTCCCGTTTTTTTTATAAAAAGACAGCATTTTTAATGCGTCTTCGTCTATTTTCAATTTTTTACCGAGCTTATAGTTGTGTTTTATAATCGGGTCGAAATTAAATTTTCGCCAATTTTCGGTTTTCCTGTCCGGGATATTAAGTTTTTTTAATAACTCACCGGATTTTTTCCTAATTGTTTCCGAAAACAGGAAATTCTTTTTTTCCGAATATAAATCTGTAAATTTTTGTATTTTCGTGTTTGTTTGTGTCATTTTTTTTAAATTAAGAGCGGCTGTCGGCTTCTTTTTTAATTTCGTCGTATCCGTATTTTTCCAGTTCGAGGGCAAGTTCTTTGCCTCCTGTTTTTACGATTCTGCCGTCGTATAAAACATGGATGACATCCGGCACGATATAATCTAAAAGCCGTTGATAGTGCGTAATTACAATGGTAGCGTTATCTTTGGTTTTCAGCTTATTAACACCGTTTGACACCACTCGTAAGGCATCAATATCCAAACCAGAATCGGTTTCGTCGAGAATTGCTAAATCGGGTTCGAGCATAGCCATTTGAAAGACTTCGTTTTTCTTTTTTTCGCCGCCGGAGAAACCTTCGTTAACAGCTCTGCCTTCGAGTTTTGCGTCTAATTCCACCAGTGCTTTTTTCTCTTTCATGTAACGTAAAAATTCGGACGCATTCATAGGGTCGAGTCCTTTATGCTTACGATGTTCGTCGAGTGCGGCACGCATAAAATTAGTGATGCTTACGCCGGGAATTTCTACCGGATATTGAAATGCGAGAAAAATACCTTCGCGCGAACGTTCTTCGGGAGTTAAATTCAAAAGATTTTTCCCTTTAAAAATAACTTTCCCTCCGGTAACTTTAAAAATATCTCTTCCGGCTAAAACCGATGCCAAGGTACTTTTTCCGGAACCGTTAGGTCCCATAATTGCATGTACTTCACCCGGTTTTACTTCCAAATTAATGCCTTTTAATATTTCTTTTCCGTCTATTTCTGCTTTTAACTCTTTTATACTTAACATTATATTTTTATTTCTTTGGTAATTTGTAATAATATGACAAGCTCAGCGAGTAAACTTGATTTTGATTAAATGAAAAATTATTTATTGTTTTTTCTTTGAAAATATTGGTAAAATCGTGATTATAAAGAAATCGTAATTCTATTTCACCTTTATTGAAATGAAAACTGTACGCACCGCCGATATCAATTCCGAATTCAAATTTAGTATTTGTTCCCTCGGAATATTTTTTCCCGAAAGTGTCTTCCAGAATTAAAATTTTTTGTTTTATGAGATAATCGACATGCGGTCCGAGATAAAGATTGACTTTACCGTGTCTTTTACCCAATCGAACATCCGTTAAAAAAGCAAATTCGGCATAATCCAGTTGATGGTTGAACAATATCGAATCGGTAACATTTCCGTTTATGTCAAACATAAATTCATTGTAACCGCCTTTTTGATTGTAGATAAGTTCTGCTAAAAGTCCAACATTTTTTCCGGAAACGTATTTGTAGGATATTCCTCCGATATTTCGAAAAATATAGGGACTTGTAACCAAAAGATTTCCTTGTTTGTCGGTGTAGGTTAAAGCCCCTTCACTGAAAACGGAAACCATATTTACACCGCCCGTAAATCCGATTAAATGTTCCGGAACAAAAGTACTGTCGTTTTGTGCTTTTACATGCAAAAAACAAAATAAAATTAATACTGTGAATGTCAGTTTTTCCATTTTTGTTATCCTACGCTTCCTTCTAATGTTAATGACAATAATTTTTTTGCTTCGGCGGCAAATTCCATCGGTAATTTACTCAACACTTCTTTTGCAAAGCCGTTTACGATTAAACTTACGGCACTTTCGGTATCCAAGCCCCTTTGGTTGCAATAAAAAATTTGGTCTTCGGCAATTTTTGAAGTGGTGGCTTCGTGTTCGACAATTGCCGTTGAATTATCGACATCGATATAGGGAAATGTGTGGGCTCCGCATTTATCACCGATAAGCAAGGAATCGCATTGCGAATAATTTCGTGCATTGCTTGCAGATTTTTTTATATCCACCAAGCCCCTGTATGTGTTGTTGCTTTTTCCGAGCGATATTCCTTTGGAAATAATAGTACTTTTTGTGTTTTTTCCTACGTGTACCATTTTTGTTCCGGTATCTGCCTGTTGATAATTATTTGTAACGGCAACCGAATTAAATTCGCTTACGGAATTATTTCCTTTAAGAATGGTGCTCGGATATTTCCAGGTAACGGCAGAGCCGGTTTCGACCTGTGTCCAGGAAATTTTTGAGTTATCGCCTTTGCAGATACCTCTTTTGGTAACAAAATTATATATCCCTCCTACTCCGTCTTTATTTCCGGGATACCAATTTTGCACCGTAGAATATTTTATTTCTGCATCTTTCATGGCAATTAATTCGACGACCGCAGCATGCAATTGATTTTCATCACGTTGCGGTGCCGTACATCCTTCAAGATAACTTACGTAAGAACCCTCGTCGGCAATTACGAGCGTTCTTTCAAATTGCCCTGTATTTGCCTGATTTATACGAAAATAGGTTGACAACTCAACCGGACATCGTACCCCTTTCGGGATGTATGCAAACGAGCCGTCGGTAAAAACTGCCGAATTTAAAGCGGCATAAAAATTATCGCGATGCGGAACCACCGTTGCCAAATATTTTTTAATTAAATCGGGATGCTCTCGAATTGCTTCGCTTATCGAACAAAAAATTATTCCTAAATCAGCCAGTGTTTTTTGAAAAGTTGTGTGAACGGAAACACTGTCCATAACCACATCTACGGCAACACCCGCCAATACTTTTTGTTCTTCGAGCGGAACACCGAGTTTATTGAAAGCATCAATTATTTCGGGGTCAACCTCATCTAAATTGTTATATTTTGCTTTATTTTTGGGTGCTGCATAATAGCTTATTTGCTGAAAATCGGGTTTCGGATATTTCAGTAAAGCCCAATCGGGTTCTTTTTGTTCTTTCCAATATTTGAATGCTTTCAACCTGAAATCGAGCATAAATTCCGGTTCTTCTTTCTTCTCGGAAATTGCCCGTATAACATTTTCGTCTAAACCTTTCGGAAAAACATCGGTTTCTATATCGGTTACAAAACCGGCTTCATATTCTTTATCTTGCAGTTCTTTTATTATTTTATCGTCTTTTCCCATTGTCTGCTGTTTTTGTTGTCGGTGTATATAAAAGATACACCGGCAATTTTCTGCTATTTAGAATAATTCTAAATAAAGTGCAAATATAAATAAAAATATTTCAGAACAAATGAATTTGTCTGTTTTTTTAAATATGATTTACATAACTCTTTTGTTGATATATATCGGAGGCAGAATAATAACTCTCCAAGAATATTTTTTACGTTTATGCAATTTTTCTTTCAAATATTTTTTTACATTTGTTTTTTAAACATACAGACTATGAAAAAAATAAAAGTATTGTTCGGCGTTTTATTCTTTATCGCACTTTTTTCTTTAAGCAGTTGCTATACCAAAAAAAGAGGTGTAGTACCCTGTCCGACATGGGGGCAAGTGAATCAAGGTCAAACTAATAGTGCAGCTATTGTAACAGCCCCGATTATGAATAACTTCCGATGAGCAAGAGAAAAGACAGAGATAAATCAATCTTAAAGGAACCGTCATACGGTTATACCGATAATTTCCCAAAAAGAGAAATGTGGAGGGAAATTGCAAAAGATTTTAAGGGAGAATTTAAGATAAAACATAACTCCGGAAACGAACTTGAAATTCATACTGTTTCAATTCCTTATAAAAACCGGAATATTACTGTTTCCGTATCCGACAGCAGACCTTTAAAATTTGAGATTTCATTTTTATCAAGCCGGGACTTTAATTTAATATTAAGTTGGGAGGATTTCATTGATAAGATAATTAAAAAATTCAGCAAACCTGAAATTCAACTCGGTCAGAAAGAGTTTGACAATCATTACCTTATTAAAAGCAACAATTCGGATTGGGTAAAAAAAGTACTGACAAAAGAGATTCAGAAAACACTTCTTAAATACAATGTTTATTCAGTTTCATATCAAACTGATTCATCGAAACGAACAGCAGAATTAATAAGTGTCATTCAAAGAAAAGCAGGAAATAAAAAAATGATTTTTGAATTAATCGAAATGTTTAAATTATTAATTGATAACTTGGAAAAATCAGGAATAATAAGGTAACGGCGGCTTATCAATAAAAACGAAAAACCGAAGGTCTCGCATTTGAACAAAACCTTCGGAGAGTTGATATATTAAAAACTGTACTTCAATTTTAAATACAACATTGAATTATCCCGGTATCTGCCGAACCGTCCGTCTCTGTTACCGACAAAAATATTTGAACCGAGCAGTATTGAAAAACTGTCGTCAAAATCGTAAGTAATTTTGGGTCTGATAAGTGCATCACCGTCGGTAAGACCTACGTATGAAAACAGTTCAAAATGCAATAAATCGTTCGGTGTGTCGTATCTTGCCAAGAATGTCATTGTATTTTGAAACTCGTTATTTGTAATACTGTCTTCGTAGTTTAGAATATATTCCTGAATAAATTGTGTGCTCAATTTTACGTTTCCGACATTAAAATCCAATCCGGCTAAATAATGCAGATAATCTTTTTGTACGAGGGCATCTGTTGCGGTCGGGTCGGTTGTTTGGAAATATTTTCCGTTATAGTAAGCTCCTTCGCCTCGTAAAACAACACCTTTAATTTCGGTACTGAAGGAACCGCCGCCGAGATATAATCGGTGATACTCGGGAGTAATATCCAAACCCGCCAAATAGGGCTGATGTGTTGCCGGATTTACGGCAAATTGTTTTTGAACGTGCATTGTCGGGTAATCGTCCCAAGTATATCCGCCCATAATTTCAAAATCGATTGCTGATGTTACGACCGAATATTTCGCAAAAAATTCACTGTTTTCCATACTCG
>CAZCPV010000169.1:0-6836 GCA_964500765.1 uncultured Draconibacterium sp. | reverse complement strand
ATTATATTCTAAAAAGAAATTTTTATAAAAAAAGCCCTGTAAATTACAGAGCTTTCTGATTTTTTAAAAAAATATTATTCAACTTTCATTAATGTTAATCGATATGCTCTATCTTTATATTCCGTATTATCGGGATAATATATCCAAATACCGGAGCTAATCGATGTATATATAGTACCGTCCGCATCAGTTGTACCCAATGAACGCCAATTAGCACCATTCCTAAATATTTCGAGACTGAGAACTCTTGTATTGTTAATTGTATAACCTGTCGGAAAATTAACTTTAAACGAATTTCCGCCGGAAATTGTTGTACCTGTTATCTCAACAATTTCGTCTATTTGTTTACCTGTTGCACCAACTTTCATTCCTCCTACAACATGTAAAGCAGCTGTCGGGTCGGTTGTTCCTATACCGAGCTCGCCGGTTGGCTTTACAGTTAATATATTATCGTTTCCGACATTAAAATTATGACTGATTTTAAATTTATCTCCGTCACTGTTATCAATCCCTACTGCATAAGTATCACCCCCTGCATCAAATCCTGCAGTTGCATCACCGGTTCCGATTTGTTCTATCCAAACTTGCGAATTTGTCATATTGTCATTTCTCTGAATTTCTAAAACAGCAGCCGGATCGTCTGTTCCTATGCCCACCATATTATCGGCAAAATACAATTCGTCATTGTAATTCTTTTTCCAATAGGCATTTCCGGCATTCAGTGCATAAGGTACGCTTAACAATTGAGATGTTCCCATTTCAACACCGTTCACGCTTATTTTAATGAAATAAATATCATCACTCCAATCTATTGTACTTAAATCTTGGCTTTCTCCGATGTTTAAATTTATTAAACCTTGTGCAGTTGTCGTTATTCCGTTATGATCTTCGGAAAATACTTCCGTTCCCGTTGCCGAGGTTTTTAATATCTTAATATTTACATTTACGTTCTCATTTGCCGTTATATTGCCCGAAGCATCTCTTAATACTGCCTGATATTTAAATTGTTGCGGTGTTTGAGCAAATAAACCGGTAATTACCGACAATAAAATTATTGTTATTAGATTTATTTTTTTCATTTTCTTAAAGTTTTAATTTTTAATGATTTTAAATGATTTGATTATTCTCCCGTTTGATTTTACGTTTATAAAATAAATACCTTCGGAGAAATTTAAAAGATTAATTGTTTTTTTTCTTTCTGTATAGTTTTCTTCCAAAAAAATTCGTCCTTGCATGTCCGTAAGTTCAATTATTGTGTTTTGAAGCATATCGTCAAAAGTTTCAATTGTAATAAAATCACTTGCAGGATTAGGATAAGCCGTAATATCAATTTTGCTGAATTTTAGACTTTTAATTTCCGTAACGGTATAAGTATTTTGATGAAATCCTTGCGTAAGAGTGTAAGAAGTGTTTGTGTATGTTTCAATTGCCGGTTCACCTATCGACCAATCAAGCCGGTAACTTGAATTTTCAAAATATTCACCTGCCGAACTTACAAGCTCGGGGGTAACTGTTTGTGCAGAAAGAAATCCCGCAATAAAAATTCCTGCTGCGATTAAAATAGTTTTTTTCATATCTTCATTTTTTAATAATTCTATAAATTTTTATAATTTATCAGTCGCATAATGCCTTTGCATACAAAGTTCCGTCATATTTCAATTCGGTAATAACACCGTTTGACAGTACATAATGAACATAAGCAACAAATACTTCCCCGTCCGAAGAAGTTAAGATAACTTTATTACCGTTTACACGATAAGTTCCCGTATATCCTCCGTCGCCGCCATAATACCCGTCGCCGCCGCCGCTGTACGAACTTTCGCTGCTGTATTGATAATGTCCTTTTCCGTCAAAACTTACATGTTCGGATGAAGAATAAGAAGATGAAGAACTGTAACCCGAAGAAGAGTAACTGCAAAATGTTCCGTACAGTTTTGAGTTTTGTGCCGTTGCCGAATTAAAAAAGAAAAACAGCACTGCAACAGAAAAAATTAATTTTGTTTTCATAATTTTTAAATTTTGTTTTTATGCAATATTGCAATTAAAATTTCTGTAAAATTACCGAAGTTTCAAAGCCGGCACAAATATTACGGGTCAATATTATGTCAGGTACGGACAGATTTTAAGTCAGTAAGAAGTCAGTTTTGATTTTTTTATATCCTAATTTTCAAGTACTTATTTTTTTAGAAAGGTGTTTTTGTTGTATATGTATGTCAATTGTGTTATATTTGTTATTCTCAATAAAATCACCATAAATTTTCAATATGTATCCATTAAAAAAAATCCTTATTTTTATTTTTATTATAAGTTTCGGAAAAATACAAGCTCAAATAAGTAAAAAAGAAAAAGATATACTGCTCTCCGATATCCCTTCTCAAAATAACATACAAAAAATTAAAAGTTATGACAAGTTATTCAAATATTACACAGCAAATTACTCCGACAGTGCGGAATATTATGCCGATAAAATGTTAAGTACGGCACAAAAAAGCAATAAACCGAAATTTACAGCCCTTTCATACTTTAATTTAGGAACGTTTTATTTTAAAGACAGTCAATTTTTAAAAGCTGAGGAATATTTTCAAAAAGCAGTAAAAATTCAAGAAGAACAAGAATTATATAAAGATTTGGCTTTAACTTATAAGAATTTAGCACGTGTTTATTATTACAATAACAATTTGTCAAAATCTACGGATTACACAATGAAATCTTTAAAAATTTACGAAAAGATTAATGACCGTCAAGGAATTACGGATACATACATAAATCTCGGCACTTTACACAGTGCATCCGGGAACTATAAAAAAGCATTGCAATATTACTTTTCGGTTTTAAAAAATAAGGACAGTATTTCAACAAAAACAAAACTGAAACTTTATCATAATATCGGGTCGCAATATAAGCGACTCAACAAAGCCGACAGTGCTTTACTTTATTATAAAAAATCTTTGGCTATTTCTTCAAAAGCAAATTTAAGAAATGAAACGGCAACAAGCTATTTTGACATCGGAGATATATACGGATATTATAAGAACAAAAAAGATTCTGCATTATTCTACTTAAACAAAGCACTTAACATACTGGGTAAAAATAATTTAAATCTTCAAAAAGCAATTTATGCAGCTGTCGGAAAAACCTATTTTGAAAACAAAGAGTATAAAAAAAGCATTGCTCCGTTAAAAAAATCATTGGAAATTGCAGAAAAACTCCAAAATCTAAACGGAAAAGAAATTGCAAATTATTTTTTATACCAAGCATACAAAAAAATGGGCAAAACCGGCAAATCTCTGTTTCACATGGAAAAATATATACAGGCAAAAGATTCCGTTAAATATAATGAAGCCGAAATAAAACTGGAAAACCTTCAATCAAAATACGAAAATGAAAAAAACAAATTGAAAATTGAAAAATTAGAACAAAAACAAAAATCCGATAAAAAAATACAGAACCTACTGATTTTAGCTATAATCCTGTTAGTTTTAGTATTTGCCCTGATTATCAGAAGTTTTTTATTAAGTCGAAAAAAGAATATTCTTAAACAAGAATTATTAAAAACCGAAAAAGAAAAAATCAATCAAGATTTACAATTTAAAACAAAAGAACTTACATCACAAGCACTTATGATGCTTCAAAAAAACAAATTACTTGATGAAATTTTGCAAAATGTATCGGAAATTAAAACAGAAGATAAAGAAACAAAACAAAAACTGATACAACTCAAAAGAAAATTACGTTATACAATGAACTCGGAAAAAGATTGGGAATTATTCCGTAAATATTTTGAGCAAATTAATAAAAACTTTTTCACAAGACTGACACAAATTAATGATAAAATTACTGCCTCGGAATTAAAATTGGCAGCTTTAATAAAACTGCGTTTTAACATTAAAGAATCTGCTTCGTTATTAAATATTTCTGCCGGAAGCATAAAAACTTCACGTTACAACTTACGAAAAAAATTAAACTTGGAACGAAATGATAATTTGTACGATTTTTTAAATAAAATTTAGTTTAAAAACTACTTAATATTTTTTTAATTACCTTTGTGATTCTCTAAAAATAAAATTAATTATGACAAATACAGGACAAAACCTTGACTACAAAGTAAAAGACATAAATCTCGCCGACTTCGGGCGTAAAGAAATCGCATTAGCAGAACACGAAATGCCCGGATTAATGGCTTTAAGAAAAAAATACGGAAACAGCAAACCGCTTAAAGGAGCAAAAATTACAGGTTCATTGCACATGACAATTCAAACGGCAGTTTTAATTGAAACATTGGTTGAACTGGGTGCTGACGTACGTTGGGCAAGCTGTAATATTTTTTCAACACAAGACCATGCGGCAGCAGCTGTTGCGGCAGCAGGTATTCCCGTTTTTGCTTGGAAAGGCGAAACATTAGCCGAATATTGGTGGTGTACCGAACAAGCATTAACCTTTCCCGGCGGAGAAGCTCCCGATTTAATCGTAGATGACGGCGGAGATGCAACAATGATGGTTATAAAAGGTTACGAAGCCGAAAATAATCCCTCAATACTTGATGTAAAAGTTGAACAAGAAGACGAAAGAGAACTCTTTAAAAAATTGAAAGAAACTTTAAAAGATAATCCGAAAAAATGGCATAAAGCAGCCGAAAACATAAAAGGTGTTTCCGAAGAAACAACAACCGGCGTTCACCGACTTTATCAATTAAACGAAGAGGGAAAGTTATTATTCCCGGCAATAAATGTAAACGACTCCGTAACTAAATCAAAATTTGACAATACATACGGCTGTCGCGAATCGTTACCCGACGGAATTAAACGAGCTACCGACATTATGCTTGCCGGGAAAAAAATAGTCGTACTCGGCTACGGCGATGTAGGTAAAGGTTCGGCAAAATCATTTGTCGGATACGGTTCAAGAGTTACCGTTACCGAAATTGACCCTATTTGTGCCTTACAAGCAACCATGGAGGGCTTTGCCGTAAAAACAGTTGAAGATATGTTGCCCGAAGGCGATATTTATGTTACTACAACCGGAAATAAAGATGTTATCACCATCGAACACATGGAAAAAATGAAAGATAAAGCCATTGTTTGCAATATCGGTCATTTCGATAATGAAATACAAGTCAGCAAATTAGAAAATTATCCCGGAATAAAACGTATAAACATAAAACCACAAGTCGATCAATTTGTTTTTCCCGACGGACATTCAATAATTTTACTTTCGGAAGGAAGATTGGTAAATCTCGGAAACGCTACCGGACATCCTTCGTTTGTTATGAGTAACTCGTTTACAAACCAAACCTTGGCACAATTAGAACTGTGGCAAAACAACTATGAAACAGGCGTTTACCGTTTACCAAAACATCTTGATGAAGAAGTTGCCCGTTTACATTTAGACCATGTAGGAGCAAAACTGACAAAATTAAGCAAAGAACAATCCGATTATATAGGAATTCCTGTTGAAGGACCGTATAAACCGGATCATTATCGTTATTAAAAAAATATTAAGAATGTGAATTAAAGGTTGAAAAATAGCCAATCAGATTCAAATAGAACGCTGATGACACTGATTTTGCTGATTTACGCAAATTTTATCCGTGATTATTCGCAAAATTCGTGTCATCCGTGTTCTATTTTCTATAATTTTAAAAAATAAATTTTAACTTTTAATTCTTAATATGCAAAATTTGTGCATTTCTGTCATAAATGCAATTATATTGTTTTAACGGAAACTGTGCAGGACCTTGAGAAACTGCTCCGTCAAGTAACAAAGAAAATTCCGACTTACAACACGAAGAGTCAACGGCATTAAAACTTCCTTCGGCAACGGTTACTCTTCCGCAATCCGGATCGTACGGACAAGTTCTTTCGTAAGCATTAAACTCATCATCAGAATTTCTGTAAATTATAATACCGTTAACACCGCCCGTAATATAGACATAACCGCCGACTGTCTGTAAATCATAATATAAATTATCTGACAAATTTATCGTAATATCCACATAAACATCCGGAATGGGATTTTTGTTTTCATCACAAGCCGAAAAAGAGAAAAGATAGGGTAATAAAAGAACGTAAAATACTGTTTTTATATTGAAATATGCTGTTTTCATCATTTTTTTACTTATTTCAAATTTTTTAGCATTAAATTTGATGTTTTTTATCGATGCAAGTTACAAAAAAAAGTAAACATATTATTTTAATTTCATTTTTTTTATTCTCGGTATTTTCCGGTTTTACACAGGAAAACACAGAAAACAGTAATCAAAACGATACCATACTGACCAAAACCGACTCAACAAAAACAAAACATAAATTCTCATTTTCCGCTTTTTTTAAGAAAAAAAATAAAGAAAAAGATGAAGAAAACTTTGAAAATGACACAAGTTCTTCAAAAAAGAAATTTTCTTTCAGAAAACTTTTCCGTCGAAAAAACAAACAAGACAGTACAATTTCAGAAAACGATTCCCTTTCAAACGATTCGTCAAAACAAAAAAAACGTTTTCGCTTATTTAACAGAAATAAAAAAGACAGTACAAGCAGTGACAGTACAAGCAGTGAAAACGGAGCAGAAAAACCGCAGCGAATAACGCCCGGATTATGGTTAAAACTGAATGCCGAAGAACAAGATTCTTTGCTGCGTGCCTGGGATGAATACGACCGACAACATTACGTAAAAAAATATACGCCTTCGCCTCGCATTAAAAAAATTGATATGAAGCGAGATAAAAACTTTTTTGATAAATTAATAATAAGAACCTTCGGAGGAAATAAAACATATCAATACCGACGAAAATTAATCAATCGCCGAATTTCAAGATACAGAAAAACGCTGATATACGACCG
>CAZCPV010000168.1:0-6842 GCA_964500765.1 uncultured Draconibacterium sp. | reverse complement strand
TATTCAAAAATAAAAGATTTTTTTAATCATAGTTTTTTACAGTCGGTATTATAAATTTTTAAGCAATTCATTTTTTATGATTTTTGCCCATATTTTATAGCCGATTTCATTCATGTGCAGTTCATCTTTTCCGAAAATATCTTCTCGGATACGTCCGTTTTTATCAAACATCGGTTTGGTTATATCAATATAAAACAGATTTTTGTTTTTACGGCAGTATTTCTTTATTAAGGTATTGGTTTTTTTCATTTTAGAAAGGTATTGAAATCGGGAAGGAGAGGGCTTTATCGAAACGAAAAAGATTTTTGTAGCGGGTAAATTTTGATTAATCAATTGCACAAAAATATCAAAACTTTTTAAGATTACTTCCGGTGTTAAAAACGGAGCAAGAACATCGTTATCGCCTTCATAAATTACAATAGCTTTCGGCTTATACGGTTTAACAATTCTGAAAAAATAATAATCGGCTTCCGGCATGGTAGAACCGCCGAACCCTCTGTTTAAAACCGGCAACGGAAACAAATCTTTTTCCATATTCAGCCATTTTCTGAAACTTGAACTTCCTACAAATAAAATTTTATTTTTTTTGATGCCGTTCAGTGAATCTTCTTTTTCAAAATCAACAATTTCAAATTCATAACGATTGAAAAAAGCCGTGTCCATGTATTGCGACAAAACGTTAATGTAATTTGAAGAGTCAATTTGCTCAAAATCGGTACTCGGCAAACCGGTTTTATACTCGGAATTTTGCCCCGATGCAATAAAAAATATAAAACTTAAAAGTATAAAATTGATAATTTTCATTTGTTAAAATGTTTTCGCAAATATATTCAAATATAATTCCGAAAAAGAAATCATTTTCTAATTTTGTGAATAATAATCAAAAAAAAAATCAAAATGACTTTAATAAAATCCGTATCGGGCATACGAGGAACCATAGGAGGAAAACCGGGAAATAATTTAACGCCTGTTGATATTGTAAAATTTACTTCTGCTTTTTGCAAAATTTTAAAAGAAAAAAATAATACGGAACAGTTGAAAATTGTTGTCGGCAGAGATGCACGAATTTCCGGACAATCCGTATCGAATATTATTACCGGAACGCTCGTTGCCAACGGTGCAAAAGTTATAAATATCGGTTCGGCAACAACACCTACAACCGAAATTGCCGTTACCGAAGAACAAGCCGACGGCGGGATTATTATTACGGCAAGTCATAATCCGAAACAGTGGAATGCACTGAAACTGTTGAACGAAAAAGGCGAATTTATATCGGCGGAAGACGGTGAAAAATTATTAAAAATTGCGGAAAACAATTTTGACAATTTTTCATTTTCCGATATCGAAAGCTATCAAAAAATTGAAAATAAAGATTATTTGCAAAAACATATTGATTTAATTTTACAAAACCAATATGTTGATATCGAAGCAATTAAAAAAGCCGAGTTTAAAGTTGCAATTGATGCCGTAAATTCGGTCGGCGGAATTGCCTTACCGCTTTTGCTCGAACAACTCGGTGTAAAAGAAATCGTAAAATTAAATTGCGAAGCAACGGGCAATTTTGCACATACCCCGGAACCGGTTCCGCAAAATTTAACGCAAATTTCCGATTTAATGAAAGAAAAATCGCTTGATGTCGGTTTTGCCGTTGACCCGGATGTCGATCGTTTGGTAATTATAAACGAAAACGGCACGATGTTTAACGAAGAATATACCATTGTTGCAATTGCCGATTATATTTTATCGAAAACATCCGGAAATACGGTTTCGAACTTATCGTCGAGCAGAGCTTTGCGTGATGTTACCGAAAAACACGGCGGAAACTATTTTGCATCGGCGGTAGGCGAGGTTAATGTGGTTGCGAAAATGAAAGAAGTAAATGCTGTATTCGGCGGCGAAGGCAACGGCGGTGTTATTTTTCCGGAATTGCATTACGGCAGAGATTCGCTTATCGGAATTGCTTTGTTTTTAACACATCTGGCAAAATCGGGCTTAAAATGTTCCGAATTGCGAGCAACTTACCCCGATTATTTTATTTCAAAAAATAAAATTGAATTGACACCCGATACCGATGTTGATAAAATTTTGAATGAAATAAAGTTAAAATTTTCCGGCAAGAATGATGTTGGAATAAGCAATATTGACGGTGTAAAACTTGATTTTTCGGATGGTTGGGTGCATTTGCGAAAATCGAATACCGAACCGATTATACGTATTTATGCCGAAGGAAAAAACCGGGCAAAAGCCGAAAAATTTGCCGAAATGATAATGAACGAAATAAAATGAGGAAAATTTCCATAACCGAAAAATTAGCTCTTACGTCTTTGTCGGTAAGTATCGTTATTATTTTTTTTGTTGCAGCATTTTCATTCTATAAAGCCAAACAAATCGTAACGGAAAAAACATTCAACCAATTAACTTCGGTAAAAATCATAAAATCAAATTTATTAAAACATTTTTTTAAAAATAAAATACGAGAAATACAATCTGTCGGGTCGTCATGCGAACTGAAAAATTTATTTACAGAACTTAACAAAGAAACGAAAACTGATTTTATAAAATATCGGAAAGCAAAATTTTCCGGACAAAAGAATCGGTTTTTATCTGAAATTAATTCGAAAGATTATGTACGGATTACGATTCTCGGAACCAATAATAATGCTTATTTATTAAAAAAACCGGAGAAGGGCAAAATTCTGAAAGATATTGATTTTTATAAGATTATGAAAGAACATTCAACTGTTTCGGGTATCGTAATTAACGATTATAAAAAATATGAATGCCTTTACTCATACATTACTTTAAGTTTAAAAATAACGAATCGTTTAAATCAGGAAATCGGATATATTATTTTTGAAATAAATCCGGAATCAATTGATAATTTTATGCTTGAAAACAGTCCTGAAAACGGGCTGGGAAATTCCGGCGAATCGTATTTGGTCGGTAAAGATTTGTTAATGAGAAGTTCGTCAAGATTTATAAAAAAATCGTTGATGAATACGGTTGTGAATACAAAAGCAGTTAAAAATGCCGGGAAAAATAAATTCGGTAATGCTGTTATCAGCGATTACAGAGGAATAAAAGTTTTCAGTTCTTACGAAAAAATTGTTTTGCCGGGATTAACATGGTTTATTATTGCCGAAATAGATTATAAAGAAGCCATGGTGCCGATTTACGAAATCAAAAATGAAATTATATTTTTCAGTATTTTTATTTTTCTTATCGTATTGATAGTTGTATTTATTTTGTCGAAAAAAATTACGGTGCCGGTTCAAAAATTAAATTATGCGGTATGTGAATTCGGAAAAGGAGATGTGAAAATTCCCGTTTTGAAAAAAACAAATGACGAAATCGGTGAATTAACGGAAAATTTTATAAAAATGACTTTAAAAATTTCCGAACAAAAAAAGAGTTTGCAAAATGAAAAAAATAAAAGTTTAAAAATGATGATTGACGGGCAGGAAGCAGAACGTCAAAGATTATCGCGAGAATTACATGACGGTTTGGGACAACTTTTAATTGCCCTGAAATTAAACTATGAAAGTAAAAAAGATACGCAAAATTCGGGTATTGACGATTTCGGCAAATTGACAAATCATATTATTGAAGAAACTCGCAGAATATCCAATAATTTAATGCCTGCCGCATTATCCGAATTCGGACTTTTTACGGCTGTAAGAAATTTATGTAACGAAACAACGGCTGTTTCAAATATTATTATTAAAGCACATTTATCCGGCAATGAAAAACAATTGCCGGAGAAAACAAAGATTTATATTTTCAGAATTATACAGGAAAGCATAAGTAATATTTTAAAACATTCAAAAGCTGAAAATTCGGATGTTCGGATTAATATTTTCGATAAAGAAATAAAAATAAAAATTTCCGATGACGGAATCGCTTTCGATATTAACAAAAATCGGGAAAATAAAAACGGACTGAATAATATAAAAGACAGAATAAATATATTGAACGGAAAATTGCAAATTCGTTCCGAAATTTCAAAAGGAACCGAAATAATTGCCTCAATACCGATTGCATAAAATTGTAATGGAAAAAATAAAAATTATATTAGTTGACGACCACCGAATTGTAAGAGACGGTTTAAAATCTCTTTTAGCAGATTGTAATTCTGTTGAAATTGCGGGAGAAGCAGAAAATGCTTATGATTTTTTAAAAATTCTCAACCATACGATTCCGGATGTCGTATTATTGGATATTGCTTTGCCTAAAATGTCGGGTATCGAACTTGCGAAAATTATTAAAACAGATTTCCCCGGAATAAAAATTTTAATGTTGTCGATGTACACGTCGGAAGATTTTATTTTTAATTCGCTGAAAGCCGGCGTTCTCGGTTATTTACCGAAAAATACGACAAAAAAAGAATTAACGGAAGCCATAAAAACCGTTTTTTCCGGAAAAGAATATTTCAGTAAAAGCATATCGGATACAATTTTAAAAAGTTATATGAACAGTGCAAAATTCGGAAAAGAAATAAAATCAGATAAAATTAAAACCTTGACAAAACGCGAAAATGAACTGTTGTTTTACGTTGTAGAGGGCTTAAGTAATTCTCAAATTTCCGAAAAATTATCTATCAGCGTTCGAACCGTCGAAACACATAAAACCAATATCCTTAAAAAGTTGGGACTGAATAATGTTGTTGATTTGGTAAAATATGCCATACGAAATAATATTATTGAGTTGTAATAACCTGCCTCGAAAAAAACTGCGAGAAACACGTAGTTAAAACTACGTAAAATCACGATTGTTAAATCAAATAATACATTGCAAATTTGTGGTAAATTTTAAAAATACAATCACATGAGCAAAAAATGTATTATCCCGGCTTTATTATTTATTTTCAGTGTGTTTGGGATTCATAAAAGTTATGCACAAAATGAAAGTGCAAAAAAAACTAATCCTTTTAACGTAAGTTGTGATTTAATGAGCAGATATGTTTGGAGAGGTACGGATTTCGGTGCTTCCCCGAGTATTCAACCCGGTATTGAATTTAATAAAAATAATTTTACGGCAGGTGCTTGGGGTGCTTATGCACTAAACAGAACCGGTTCGCAGGAAGCCGATTTATACGTATCTTACACCATAAAAGATATGTTCACGGTTTTACTGACCGATTATTATTTTCCCGATGAATTTCATGATTATAATTATTTTGACTACAAAACGGAAACTACGGGGCATGTTTTAGAGACTTCTGTTTCTTTCAACGGAACGGAAAATTTACCTTTATCTTTTATGCTGGCAACAAATGTTTGGGGAGCAGATGCAAAGAAATTAAACGCAGACGGAACCGTAAAAAATATTCAATTTTCAACTTATGCTGAATTAAACTGGTCCTTTAATTATTTCGATACATTTATCGGTGTAAATTTAACAAACCCGGATGAAAATATAGGAGAAACAGGATTTTACGGAAATTCTGTCGGCATTATTAATTTAGGAATTTCAGCAACAAAAGATATTAAGATTTCAGAAAAATTTACTTTGCCGCTGTCGGTTTCATTAATTACAAATCCTCAAGCTGAAAAAATATATCTCGTAGCCGGATTATCATTTTAACTATTTTATTCATTCTAAATTTTATAAATATGTTTGATACAGGAACAACAACATTTATGATTTTAAGTACAAGTTTGGTGATGCTTATGACTCCCGGACTTGCATTTTTTTACGGCGGTCTTGCCGGAAAAAGAAATATTTTGGGAATAATGATGCAAACATTTGTGTCATTGGGGATTACAACAGTTCTGTGGGTGCTTATGGGCTATTCGCTGTGTTTCAGCGGCGGCGAAGGCGGAATTATCGGAAATTTGGATTGGGCTCTTTTAAGACATATCCCGTTTAACAATCCGTACAGCGGTGCAGACGGAAAATATCCGGAATATATTTTTATTGCTTACCAAATGATGTTTGCTATAATTACGCCGGCTCTTATTACCGGAGCATTTGTAAATCGTGTTACTTTCAAAGCGTATTTAATTTTCTTGGTTTTTTGGCAAATATTTGTTTATTATCCTTTTGTCCACATGGTTTGGGGCGGCGGTTTGCTGGCTCAATGGGGAGTAAAAGATTTTGCCGGAGGTATTGTAGTTCATACAACAGCCGGTTTTGCCGCATTGGCATCTGTTTTTTATGTCGGAAAAAGAAGAGGAAAACAATCGCCTCCGAACAGTATTCCTTTAGTGGCTATCGGAACGGGTTTGTTGTGGTTCGGTTGGTACGGATTTAATGCCGGAAGCGAATTAAAAGTAGATTCAATTACGACAATTGCCTTCCTGAATACGGATGTTGCCGCATCATTTGCCGCAATTACTTGGCTGATTATTGAATGGGTAAAAGAAGGAAAACCTAAATTTACGGGTTTGCTTACGGGTGCCGTTGCAGGATTGGCAACGATAACTCCGGCTGCCGGTTATGTACCTTTATGGGCAGCTGTTTTAATAGGAATCTCATCCGGTATAGTTTGTTTTATTGCCGTTCAGTTTAAAAATCGTTGGGGTTGGGATGACGCTCTTGATGTCTGGGGTGTTCACGGAATCGGAGGTTTTCTCGGTACGATTTTGCTCGGTGTTTTTGCCTCTGCCGCAATAAACGGTCAAGCCGGTTTATTGGAAGGAGATTCTTCATTTTTTATGAAAGAAACAATTTCTGTTCTCGGTGCTGCCGCTTATGCTTTTATTTTCACTTATGTGATGTTGATAATAATCAATTATATAACGCGTGTAAAAGTTTCGGAACAGGAAGAAGTTGTCGGATTGGACGAATCTTTGCACGGAGAAAAAGCGTATGATGAAGGAGCTTTATAACTCAACAAATAA
>CAZCPV010000167.1:0-6866 GCA_964500765.1 uncultured Draconibacterium sp. | reverse complement strand
CTTCACTGAAAACAGGATATTCTTTTTCTAATATTTCATCGTTAATCTTCCCTTCACTATCCGTAACTTTAAGCCATTTTTTCAAAAATTCGTCAGGTAACTTTACCGCAGCTTTTTCCGTTAATATTTTTTTCGTATCAACCGCAAAACGATATTCCGACTCTTCCGAATAAATTTTTTCAATACTTTCTTTAATTTTTGTTTTGTATTCTTCTTCTGTTTTTACGATACCTTCGCCGTAAATTTTATCAAAAAATTCTTGATTTATTTCTGCCGGCGTATAAGTCGTAATTTCTTTTATCCGAAAACTGAAATACGGTTCAAGGGTATCAACTTCCGCAGAATCAATTTTTAAAATACCGGCTATTTCCGTATTATTCGGAAATGCTTTCTTAATATCAAAATCAACAACTTCATTTAACTTTGCTCCTAAAAATTTTGCCTTTTCCGTATCATCTTTTATAATATCAACGGCAATCATCGTATCTTCCGAGAAAATCCCGTTTTCTGTCGGCTTACCGTCTTTATCGGTTTGTGTTACATCTCCTTTCAAATAAGAATTTTCCTTAACTTCTTCCGTTTGTTCCGCTTTTGCAAATTGGTTTTGATGACGTTTAATTTCTTCCTCAATAATTTTATCGTCAACTTTTATTTTATAATACGGAATTTTAATTTTTTCATCAATTTCTATATCAATTTCCGGTGCCAAACCTATATCAAACAAAAATTCATGTTCTTTTTCATTAACAATATCAACAGGTTTTTGTTCGTCTGAAGGTAAAGGTTGTCCCAAGATATTTAATTTTTCGTCAATTAAATATTTTGTCAGATTTTCCGAAACCATTTTATCTAATTCCTGCATCACAATTTGATTTCCGACTAACTTTTTAATCAATCCCATAGGTGCTTTTCCCAGTCTGAACCCTTTAATTTGTGCAGTTTTTTGATATGCTTTCAATTCTTTTTCAACTGCCGGAGCATAATCTTCATTTGAAATTTTCAATGAAATTTGTGCCGTTAAATCGTCTTTGTTTGTTTTAGTAATATCCATTATTAATTTTATTGTTTATTTTAATTAAAATAAAAACCGCTTGCATCAACAAGCGGTTAGTGCGGATGAAGGGACTCGAACCCCCACGCCTTGCGGCACTAGATCCTAAGTCTAGCGCGTCTGCCAATTTCGCCACATCCGCTTTTTGAGAGTGCAAAATTAAGTTATTTTTAATTTAAATAAAAATAATAATCAGATTTTTTTATCTCACGCTTATTTTCATCTTAAACCTAAGCTATTTTTACTGTTCCGGAAAACTTTTTATCTGCAAATTTTAATTTTTAAACACTACATTTGCATATTCAAAACAACAAATCGAACAAAAAAATTGAACAAAAAAATAAAAATAACCGGTGCTTCCGAGCATAATCTTAAAAATATTGATGTCGAAATCGAACATAATAAAATTACCGTAGTTACCGGTGTTTCCGGAAGCGGAAAATCGTCTTTGGTTTACGATATTATAAGCAACGAAGGACAAAGACGATACCTCGAATCCTTTTCAACACACGCCCGACAATATCTTAAACGATTAAAACGACCCGAAGTTACTAAAATTACGGGTCTGCCTCCGGCAATTTCGGTTGACCAAAAATCAATCATCCGAAATCCGCGTTCTACGGTCGGAACAATGTCCGAACTCTACGATTATTTGCGATTATTATTTGCCCGATTGGGAAAACCCGAACAACCGACAAAGAAAAAAATCGAACGTCGTTTGTTTTCTTTCAATTCTCCCTACGGTGCTTGTCCTGTTTGCAAAGGTCTGGGTGTTGAAGATAAAATTGACGTAAACAAAATTATTAAAGACAACAAAAAATCTTTACGCGAAGGAGCATTAGTTATCACAACACCGAGCGGTTATACAATTTATTCGCAGGTTACCATTGATGTTATGAACCAAGTTTGCAATGCACACGGTTTTAATGTTGATATTCCCTGGAAAGATTTAACGGAAGAGCAAAAACACATCATTTTATACGGCACCGACATCATAAAAATTCCTTTCGGAAAACATACCCTCGAATCTCGTATGAAATGGAGCGGCATAACCGCAAAACCGCGTGAAGAAGGTTTCTATAAAGGAATAATTCCCGTTATGGAAGAAATCCTGAAAAGAGACCGTAATGCCAATATTTTAAGATTTGTTACAACGCAACAATGTTCCGAGTGCAAGGGAAAACGACTGAACAAAGATGCACTGAACATCACTTTCAAAAATAAAACCATTGCCGATTTTGCAGAACTGTCAATAAACGAATTACATACTTTTATAAATTCCGTTAAACTTAATTCGAATGAAGAAAAGATTGCAGTCCCTGTCTTTAATGAAATTCTGAAACGCACAGATTTACTGATTCGTTTAGGATTAGATTATTTAACATTGAACCGACAATCCGACACACTCTCAGGCGGCGAGTCTCAACGTATCAGGTTGGCAAATCAGACGGCAACACAAATTCGGGGAGCATTATTTGTTTTAGACGAACCCTCAATCGGATTGCATCCGAAAGACAACAAAAAACTTCTTTCCGTACTGCGGGAACTTGCCGACAACGGAAATACCGTCCTCATCGTAGAACACGATGAAGAGACCATTCGAAATGCCGATAATATTATTGATATAGGAACTTTTGCAGGAAAAAACGGCGGGAATCTTTTATTTTCCGGAACTTTGTCCGATTTCTTTAAAAATGAAATAAAAAACAGCATTACCCGTGATTTCTTAACCGGAAAAAGAAAAACAGAACTGCCTGAAATTCGACGAAAAGGAAACGGAAAATATTTGAAAATAATCGGTGCAACGCATCATAATTTAAAAAATATTGATGCAGAATTTCCGCTCGGCATTTTAAACGCAGTAACCGGCGTTTCCGGTGCGGGAAAATCAAGTTTGATACACGATATTTTGGCAAATGCACTAAAATTAAAAATTCATAAATCAACAAAACTTGTTGAAGGAAAATATACGGAAATTCAGGGTATCGAACATATTTCAAAAGTTATTGAAATAGACCGGTCGCCCATAGGCAGAACTCCGAGAAGTAATCCTGCAACTTACACAAAATTATTTGATTACATCAGAGATTTATTTGCCGATTTGCCGGAATCAAAAGAAAAAGGATGGAAAAAAGGACGTTTTTCTTTCAACAATAAAGGCGGAAGGTGTGAAACATGCCAAGGTGCGGGATTCATTCAAATCGGCATGCACTTTTTAGGAAATGTTGATATTGTTTGTCCGAAATGCGGAGGGAAACGTTTTAATCCGGAAACTTTGTCGGTAAAATATAAGGGCAAAAACATTTACGATGTTTTGGAAATGACGGTTGATGAAGCATGTACATTTTTCAAAAATCAAAAAAAATTGATGCAATATTTGTCAACTTTGCAAACTTTGGGCTTGGGATACATCACCCTCGGACAACCCGCAACAACACTCTCCGGCGGCGAAGCACAACGTATTAAATTGGCTGCGGAATTAAGCAAAAATGCAAAAGGTCATACCCTTTATATTCTTGATGAACCCACAACCGGATTGCATTTTTACGACATCGAAATTTTGTTAAAATCGCTTCAAAATTTGGTTGATTCCGGAAATACGGTTATTGTTATTGAGCATAATCTTGATATTATTAAATCTGCCGACCGCATTATTGACATGGGCCCGGGCAGCGGAACAATAGGCGGAAAAATTATTGCTTCCGGTACACCCGAAAAAATTATGCAAGACAATAATTCCCTTATCGGAAAGGAATTAAAAAACTTTTTTGAAAGCAAGCATTATAAAAATGAAAAAAGAACGATTTACAATCCGAATAATCCTATTGATTTTAAGGGTGTTACAACACATAACCTAAAAAACATAAATGTTTCGATTCCGATAAATAAATTGACCGTTATTACCGGTGTTTCCGGAAGCGGAAAATCATCTTTGGCATTTGATACCGTTTTTGCCGAGGGACAAAAATTATATGCCGAAAGTCTTTCAAATTATTTGCGAACTTTTACAAAACAAAAAGGAGATGCCCGATTTGAAGAAGTAAAAGGAATGACACCCGCCATTGCAATAAACCAAAAAGCAAAAAGCAAAAATCCTCGTTCTACGCTCGGAACGCATACGGAAATTTACGATTATTACCGATTGCTGTATTCCAGAGCAGGAACGGCATATTGCCCGGATTGTAACAAAGCTTTGGAAAACGGAAAATGCAATTCGTGCAGTTACCGAAATAATGAAAAATTTACGGCTTCTTCATTTTCATTTAACAGCGAAGAAGGTGCTTGCAAAACATGTAAAGGACTTGGGTACAGAACAGTATGCAATCCGAATAAATTAATTTCAAATCCGGAGCTTGCACTCGGAAACGGTGCAATGAACGGACACAAAACCGGAAAATTTTACGGAGATCCATTCGGGCAATATATTGCAATTTTATATGAAGCAGGCAAAAAACATTCGATTGATTTTTCACTTCCGTGGAACAAATTAAACGAAAAAGCAAAGCAAATCGCCCTATACGGAACCGAAAATCAGACCTATGAAGTTTTATGGCATCACAAACGCAAAAATCGTGAAGGAACACACAAATTTACAAGCACTTGGAAAGGTTTTGCAAATTTGATAAACGAAGAATTTGAAAGAAAACATGCCGACAAAAGAGGCGACCACATGTTACCGATTATGAAACAGGTGCAATGTGCCGCATGCAAAGGCACAAGATTAAAAAAAGAAGCGTCTGCCGTAAAATTTGCCGGCAGCACAATTGCCGAATTAAGCTCAAAATCCGTAAAAAAAAGTATCGCATTTTTTGAAAGAATCGATGAAAAAATTACGGACGAAAACAAGTTAAAAATTACGGCGGATTTACGTTCCGAAATTCTAAACCGACTGAAAGTTTTAAACGACATAGGTCTCTCCTATCTTACCGTTGACCGGCAAAGCAACACACTTTCCGGAGGAGAAACAAGACGTATGCAACTTGCAGGACAAATTGTTTCGGGGCTTTCGGGTATTACTTATGTTTTAGACGAACCGAGCATCGGACTTCATCACAAAGACATTAAAAAGCTGATAAATCTTTTGTTTAAACTTCGAGACGAAGGCAATACCGTAATTGCCGTTGAACACGATGCGGAAATAATCGCTTCTGCGGATAATATTATAGATTTGGGACCCGGAGCCGGAATAAACGGCGGCGAAATAATTGCCGAAGGAACAATAGAAAAAATAAAATCAACGCCGAATTCTTTAACCGGAAAATACCTCAAAAATCCCGTTCGCATACATTTCAAAAAAAGAAATTTAAGTCCGGGAGTTTCAATAAAAGGTGCATTCGCCAATAATCTGAAAAATATTGATATTGAATTTCCTTCCGGCGGAATAACGGCAATTACCGGTGTTTCCGGAAGCGGAAAATCAAGTCTTTTGTTTGATGTTTTATACAAATCTTCGCAAGAAAAACAAGCCGTAAATTGCAAAGAAATTACCGGTTTTAATCGTTTTGACAGAATTATTCATGTCAGTCAAAACCTTCCCGGCAAAAGTGCATCCAGCAATACGGCAACTTATCTCGGTTTTTTTGATATTATACGAACAATTTTTTCCGAAGAAAAATCCGCACAAATACAAGGTATAAAAAAGTCGGATTTCTCGCTCAATACAAAAGGCGGACGATGCGAAACCTGCAAAGGCATCGGACAAATAAAAACATCAATGGATTTCTTGGCTGACGTTTATACCGAATGCGAAGATTGCAAAGGCAAAAGATATCAGGATAAAATACTGAATGTCAGATATAAAGAAAAATCAATTTATGATATTTTGCAATTAAGCATTTCGGAAGCCGCCGATTTTTTTGACGAAAACAAAAATTTGAAACCCTATTTTGAAATATTGAAAAATACCGGTCTTGATTACATCACGTTGGGGCAAACTTTACATACTTTTTCCGGCGGCGAATTGCAACGTATAAAATCGGCAAAAGCATTACTTGAAAAACAATACAAAAAAACCTTGTTTTTACTTGACGAACCTTCTGCCGGACTGCATTTTAAAGATATTGAAACCTTACTGAAACTATTTAACAAAATTACGGAATCCGGACATACAATTATCCTTACCGAACACAACCGTGATATTATCAGCCATGCCGATTACATTATTGAACTCGGACCGGAAGGCGGTGAAGAAGGCGGGTATTTGATAAGTCAAACATAGTGCTTTATTTATAACATATAAAATACATTCCATCCGTAAAAACATTATTTTAATCAAAAAACATTACTGCCGTTTGTTTGTTTATTTATTTTATTTGTTTTTTTTTTAAAAAGTATTTACTTTGTCAGCAAAACAAGTAATTGCACAGTATTTTTATGTTTTAAAAGGTGTATTTATACAACTATTTGTATATTTGTTATGTCTTAAGTATAGATTAATTTTAAAAACTCAACATTATGAAAAGAACTTTACAAAATTATTTGCGGTTTTTATTCGTTTTTATTTTTATTTTTAATGTGCAGTTTTCCTTTGCACAAAAGAAAATTACAAAAAAACATGAAACTAAAATTTTGAAAAAACGATTTGTTAATGATAAAACTTCTAAATCAAGTAATTTTAACATGCAGGATAAAAAAGAAGGTAAACCTAACAAATCAAATCAAAAAGGTAATGTAAAAGCGGCTAGTTGGAACTACACCACTAACACGGGAAACCTCGGGACAACTTACAGTTGGATTGATTGCTCAGGAGGAACAAGTTTAACACTTGGCGATGATGCTGAAGATAGTTTTAATTGGCCTTTTAGTTTTTCATTTT
>CAZCPV010000166.1:1209-6988 GCA_964500765.1 uncultured Draconibacterium sp. | reverse complement strand
CTGGGATATGCCGTACAAGAAGTCGGAGGCGATGATGTTAATATGGTCAAAGGAAATGATTTCACTTCTTCATTGTCAGGAAAAGTTTCCGGAGTTCAAATTCAAACAAATACGAATTTCGGCGGTTCAACAAATGTTATAATAAGAGGTTCTTCCTCATTAACGGGAAACAACCAAGCTTTATTTGTTGTTGACGGAATACCTATTGACAATACCATTTTTAACGATTCTTATCAAACACGAGGAGGTACAGGTTATGACTACGGTAATGCAGCATCAGACATTAATCCGAACGATATTGAATCAATTTCAGTATTGAAAGGATCTGCCGCAACCGCTTTATACGGCTCTCGTGCAGCCAACGGCGTTATTCTTATTACAACAAAAAAAGGCAGTAAAAATAAGGATCTCGGTGTTTCTTTCTCAAGTAATTATACTGTCGGAATTGTTGACAAAAGCACTTTCCCGACTTATCAAAAAGAATACGGTGCAGGTTATGCCACTTGGTGGGCAGGCGTTGCTCAACCCGGTTGGGGAACATACGGAGATGATATTCATCCCGGACTTGAACACTGGGATTGGAACGGAGACGGTACAGACGATTACATTGTTCCGACCTATGAAGATGCTTCATTCGGCGAAAAATTTGATCCGAGTTTAATGGTTTATCAATGGGATGCATTTATCCCCGGATTAGATACTTACGGAAAAGCTACTCCATGGGTTGCTGCCGAACACGATCCTTATTATTTCTTTAATAAAGCATCAACCTATTCTAACAGTATTCAACTTTCAGGCGGAGGAGATAAATCAACCTACAGATTTTCATACCAAAATTTAAGTCAAACAGGAATAATGCCCAACAGTAAGTTAAATAAAAATAACTTTAATTTAACGGGTACTTATGATATTATGAAAAACTTAAAAGTTACAACAAATGTCAGTTATATTAACACATCTGCAACAGGAAGAAATTCAACCGGTTATTCAGGAAATATTTTATCTTCTTTCCGTCAGTGGTGGCAAGTTAATGTTGATATTTTAGAACAAAAAGATGCTTTTGATTTACTCGGAACCAATGCAACATGGAATATGAACGGACCTACAGACTTAGCTCCGGCATATTGGGATAATTATTATTGGCAACGTTATAAAAATTATGAAACAGATGTAAGAAACCGCGTATTAGGTTACACACAATTAGACTGGAAAGCTAATGATTTCTTAAGCTTTACGGCAAGAGCATCTGTTGATAATTATTCATACATTCAGGAAGAAAGAAGAGCTGTCGGATCTATTGCCGGTTCATTCGGTGTTGGATACAGTGACCAACCTTCCGGATACGCGCTAAGAACAAGAAATTTTTTAGAATTAAATTATGATTTTATTGCAAACTTCCATAAAGATCTTACTGAAGATATTAACCTTCGAGGTTTATTAGGAACAAATATAAGAAAAACAACCTATTCTACTTTGTTTACATCTACAAACGGAGGATTAGCCGTTGCTGATATCTATTCATTGGCAAATACAAATTCACCTTTGGAATTAGCAATAGAATCAAATCCTCATATCCAAGTAAACGGATATTTTGCAAATGCTTCATTAGGATTTTATGACATGTTCTTCTTGGACGGTTCTGTAAGAATGGATCAATCATCAACTTTACCTTTGGATAACAACACTTATTTTTATCCTTCTGTATCAGGAAGTTTCTTGTTCTCCGAATTAATCAGCTCTGATGTATTAAGTTTCGGAAAAATAAGAGTAAACTATGCGGAAGTTGGTAACAGTGCTCCTTTTGCCAGATTAAATGATGTTTATTATCAACAATTTCCGTTTGCCGGAGTAGGTGTTGCAACTAACGGTTCAACTAAATTCAATCCGGAATTAAAACCGGAAAAAACAAAAAGTTTAGAAGCCGGTTTAACACTTAATTTCTTAAAAAATCGTGTAGGATTTGACCTTTCGGTATATGATAATAACTCCGTTGATCAAATTATGCCGGTTGCCGTTTCTTATGCTACGGGTTACAGCTATAAATATGTAAATGCCGGAGAAATAAATAATAAAGGTATTGAATTAATGTTAAATTTTACCCCTGTTAAAAAGAAAGATTTAAAATGGGATATGAACATTAACTGGTCAAAAAACAAAAGTAATGTTGTTTCTTTAGCCGAAGGTGTTGACAATTTACAACTTGCAAGTCTTCAAGGCGGAGTAACCATTAATGCAAGAGTAGGCGAACCTTACGGAACAATTCAAGGAACGGATTTCTTATATTATAATGATGTAAAAACTCCGGAAAACCGTATCATAACACCAAGCGGAAAATATGCCCATACAGAAACTTCTGACCAAGTAATCGGTGATATTAATCCCGACTGGATTGCCGGTATCAGAAACTCAATTTCTTATAAAAACTTTAATTTCAGTTTCTTAATTGACTGGAAAAAAGGCGGAGATATTTTCTCTCTTGATATGTGGTACGGAATGGGAACCGGATTATATCCGGAAACAGCAGGTCTTAATGATTTAGGTAATCCGCTTCGTGACCCGGTTGTTGATAACGGTGACGGAACATACGGTGCCGAAAGCGGCGGAAGAGTTCTTCCCGGAGTTATGGAAGACGGCACTCCCAATACAATTAGGGTATATGAAGGTTGGTATGCAAACTCACAAGGTTGGAAAAGCGGAGTTAATGCTTTACAAGTTTACGATGCAAGTTATATAAAACTCAGAGAAGTGGCTCTTACTTATTCATTGCCGACTTCAATGTTGAGAAAAACATTCCTTAACGACGTATCTTTGAGTATTGTAGGTTCAAACCTCTGGATTCTCCACAAAAATTTGCCTTATGCCGATCCTGAAACAACTCAAGGAGCAGGAAATATCCAAGGATGGCAAAGCGGTGTAATGCCGACTACAAAAAATATCGGTTTCACATTAAATGTTAAATTTTAAACTTTAAAACGATGAACAGAAAAATTATAATAGCAATAATTTTCATTTTCGGGATTCTTTCGTCATGTACGAAAAATTTTGAAGATATGAATATTGACCCGAAACATCCCTTAGAAGTAAACGGAAGTGTACTGTTTACAAATGCCCAAGTAGAAATTGCCGACCAAATATCCAGCACAAACGTGAACAGAAATATTTGGAAACTAATGGCACAATATTGGACAGAACGCTCTTATACAGATGAAGCTAACTGGAATATCGTAAACAGAAGAATTTCTGATAATATGTTCCGAACTTATATGGCTGTAATGAAAGATTTAGAAGATGCAAAAAGTATTATATCAAAAGAAGATGCTTTTTATGATAATGAAAAAGCCAATAAAAAAAACAGAATTGCAATTATTGATTTAACGGAAGTATTTGTCTGGCAACGATTAGTTGATATGTTCGGAGATATTCCTTATACGGAAGCACTGGATATTGAAAACTATACGCCTAAATATGACGATGCCGCAACAATTTATCAAGATTTAATTACCCGTGCAACAGCTGACGTCGCAGATATTGACGTAACAGAAGGAAGTTTTGGTTCGGCTGATTTAATTTACGGCGGAAATACAGATAATTGGTTAAAATTCGGATACTCTTTATTGGTTAAACTCGGAATCGGAATTGCCGACGGACCGCTTGCCGCATTAGGACAATCGACCGTAGAAAGTGCATACGATAAAGTATTTACAAGTGCCGACGACAATGCTTTTTTCCCGTATCAAGCATCATTACCCTACGTAAATCCTTTATATACTGATTTAGTAGCCAGCGGACGTCATGATTTTATTATTGCAAATACATTATTTGATGCAATGGACTCAATAAACGATCCGAGAATTGATCTCTATTTCTCGGATACTGACAATCCGCCGCTTGATTACGGTTATTCCGGCGGAAGTTATTCTTCCGGCATGCACTATAATCCTGTAATTGCAGCTCCCGATTATCACGGGTTCTTTATGACTTATGATGAAGTACTATTTTACTTAGCTGAAGCTGCTGCCAGAAATTGGTCTGTCGGAAATACGGCTGATATCTATTTTAACGAAGCCGTTACTGCTTCAATTCTGGCTTGGGGAGGCAGTACGGATGATGCAACAACCCTTCTTACTGCGCATCCGTATTCTTCTTATACGGGAGGATGGAAAGATGCAATAGGAACACAAGCATGGATTTCTATGTACACAAGAGGTTTTATCGGTTACACATTCTTCAGAAGACTGGACTATCCGGCATTTAATATGCCGCCGTCTCCTCCGGAAGGTGTTACTGTAATACCGACACGATTTACTTATCCTATCAATGAACAAACATTAAATGCCGCTAATTATCAAGCTGCTGCAACAGCAATCGGCGGCGATAAATTAACAACTCATTTATTTTGGGATATTAATTAACAATTAAAAACAATTTTTATCAGAAGAAGTTGCCTCCGGGCAGCTTCTTTTTTTTATTATTGCAAAAAAAATATGACAGAAATTTGTGCATTAGCTTCAGGAAGTAACGGAAATTGTTATTACATAGGAAATGAAAATTCCGCTGTTTTAATAGATATAGGAATTTACTACAAACGACTGATTGAAAGACTGAACGATACCGGTTTGGATAAAAACAAAATCAAGGCAATTTTTATTTCCCACGAACATACCGACCATATTCAAGGAGCAAGAGTTACGAGTAAAAAGCTCGGTATTCCGGTTTTCTATACTAAAAAAACGTTTCATAAATGCTACGATAAAAACAAAACCGATAATTTCGGATTTTTTGAACCGGGCACACCTTATATTATAGATGACATAAAAATACATTCTTTTCAAAAAAATCACGATGCCGTTGACCCATGCAGTTTCAGAATTGAAATTGAAAATAAACATATTGGTGTTATGACCGACATCGGCACAATTGATGAAACCCTGCAAAAAGAATTTTCAAAATGCGATGCTGCTTTTCTCGAAAGTAATTATGATGAAGAACTGTTACAAAACGGACTTTATCCGTACCACCTAAAACAAAGAGTCAGCTCTGACAAAGGGCATCTTTCTAATTTACAAACATTGGAACTTATTGAAAATTATGCTTCCGATAAATTAAAAACAATCTTTCTTTCCCATATTTCTGCCGTAAATAACACCTTAAAAATTGCAGAAGACACATTCAAACATTTAAATAAACGTTGTCAAATTATTTTAACTTCCAGACAAAAAGCATCCGAACTTATAAAACTATAAATAGTTTAACACACATATAATAAGATAATTACAAGTATTTATAACAATTTTTCTTAAATTTTTACGAAAAAACTTGCATAACAAAAATTTATGTCGTATATTTGCAATGTTTTTAATTTTGTAATCATTACAACTATGAAAATAATACAAAATATAAGTGCTAAACTGATAAATGCCGGTATAAAGCCCTCCTATCAAAGAATTAAAATCTTTGAATATGTTTTCAATAATAATATTCACCCCACCGTGGATAATATCTATAAAAAACTTTCTAAAGAAATTCCCACTTTATCAAAAACTACGGTTTATAATACGCTTAAATTATTTGAAGAACAAAAACTGATTAAAAGTGTAACAATTGATGAAAATGAAATAAGGTATGATGCAAGAAAAGAAATCCACGGGCATTTTAAATGTGAAAGTTGCGGAGAAATTTTTGATTTTAACTACAACTACAATGATTTAGAATTTTCCGGTTTAGACGATTTCGTTTTAAACCAAACCGATGTTATGATAAAAGGAATATGCAAAAAATG
>CAZCPV010000166.1:0-1109 GCA_964500765.1 uncultured Draconibacterium sp. | reverse complement strand
TAGAAGCATTATACAACATTTCATACGGACTTTACATCGTAAGCTCCGGAAATAAAGAAACAGGAAACGGATACATTGCCAATACGGTATTTCAAATCACATCGGAACCGCCGAAATTTGCCGTAAGTTGTAATAAAAATAATTTCACAAGCGAGTTTATAAAAAAATACAAAGCATTTTCGGTTTCAATTTTAAGCCAAAATGCAAAATCGGAAACCATCGGAAATTTCGGATTTAAAACCGGAAGAAAATTTAATAAACTTAACGGTTTCGACATAAAATACGGAAAAACAAATGTCCCCGTAGTTCTTAACGACAGCATTGCTTATATGGAATTCAAATTAACCGATGAAATTGATATGGGAACACATATATTGTTTATAGGAGAGTTGATTGATGCCCAAATGATTGCCGAAGGAGAGCCCCTAACTTACGATTATTACAGAAAAGCAAAAAAAGGCGTTACACCGAAAAATGCTCCTTCATACATCAAAAAAGAAAAAATAAGAAAATCCGAAGGCAAAGTTTACAAATGCAATGTTTGCGGACATATTTACGACAATAACAAAGAAAAAATAAAATTCGAAGACTTACCCGAAGACTGGACTTGTCCGACTTGCGGTGTAAGCAAAAGCGAATTTTCTGAAATATAAATAATTCTAACAATTAAAAAAATTAAGCATTATGAAAAGTTTAAAAGGAACCAAAACAGAACAAAATCTGCTAAAATCATTTGCAGGCGAATCGCAAGCACGTATGCGTTACGATTATTTTGCAAAACAAGCAAAAAAAGAGGGATTGGAACAAATTGCCGCAATTTTCGACGAAACGGCACTCAATGAAAAAGAACATGCCAAACGATTTTTTAAATTTCTGGAAGGTAATCCGGTAGAAATTACCGCTACATATCCTGCCGGAAAAATCGGAACAACACTTGAAAACCTTAAAGCTGCCGCCGAAGGTGAAAACGAAGAATGGACGGAACTTTATCCCGAATTTGCCGACATTGCCGAAAAAGAGGGTTTTAAAGAAGTAGCAACCGCTTTCAGAATGATTGCAAAAGTAGAAGCCGAACACGAAAAACGTTACAGAACTTTATACAAAAACCT
>CAZCPV010000165.1:0-7047 GCA_964500765.1 uncultured Draconibacterium sp. | reverse complement strand
AAGATATTTGTTTTTTTATGAAAATTAACGATTCATTAGGTTATAACGATATTGGCGGTATTGCAATTATTTATCAATTCAATTTAATTTAATGAAAACCGTATTATTAGATAAAGCAACCATAGGAAACGACATTTCATTGCAAGAAATTAAAAAGCAATGCGAATTAACTTGTTTTGATACAACAACGGCAAATGAAATTTCGGAACGAATAAAGAATGCCGAAATTATCATTACCAACAAAGTTGTAATCGGTAAAAAAGAAATGCAGGCAGCCGAAAATCTCAAATTGATTTGTGTTGCGGCAACCGGTTATAACAATATTGACATTGAAGAAGCAAAAAAGCGACAAATAATTGTTGCAAACGTCAAAGGATATTCAACCGAATCGGTGGCACAACTTGTTTTCGGCTATATTCTTACGATTTTTAATTCCGTACCCGATTTTTCGGAAGATATAAAAAACGGACTTTGGCAAAAATCTCCCGTTTTTACAATGCTCAATCATCCGTTTTCAGAACTGAAAGGAAAAAATTTGGGCATTATAGGATACGGAAGCATAGGAAAACGTGTTGCCGAAATCGGAAAAACTTTCGGTATGAATATTTTAATTGCCGAAAGTTTAACAAACAAAAAACTCTCTCCTGCCCGACTTTCTTTTAAGGGAGTTCTGCAACAATCCGATATTCTGACAATTCACACACCTTTAACCGAACAAACAAAAAATCTTATTTCCGAAAAGGAACTGAAAGTTATGAAAAAAACAGCCGTTCTGATAAATACGGCAAGAGGCGGAATAGTAAACGAAAAATATTTATATAAAGCACTTGTTAATAAAGATATAGCTTATGCAGCCCTTGATGTTTTAACCGAAGAGCCGCCGAAAAGCGGAAATATTCTTTTTGACGCACCCAATTGCATCATAACACCGCATATTGCTTGGACTTCTTACGAAGCAAGACAAAAACTGGTTGCCGGAATTTCGGAAAATATAAAACTTTTTCTTGCCGGAAAAGGAAAAGAGATTGATTTGTGTTAAATTCTGTTAAAAGCAAGCTTCGTTTTGAAAATTCGCTTATTAATAATACTTTTGCATGTCATAAAACATAAAATTTATTAAAATATGAAATTATTAGAAGGAAAAACAGCTCTTATTACCGGTGCTGCACGCGGTATAGGTAAAGCCATTGCAATAAAATTTGCCGAACAAGGTGCCGATATCGCCTTTACCGATTTGGTGCGAAACGACGATATGGTTAATCTTGAAAAAGAACTTGAAGGAATGGGCGTAAAAGCCAAAGGATATGCTTCCGATGCAAGCAATTTTGAAGGTTCGCAAAAAACAGTCGATGCCGTTATTGAAGATTTCGGACGAATTGACGCTCTGGTAAATAATGCCGGTATTACCCGAGATACATTGCTTATGCGAATGTCCGAAGAACAATGGGATTTGGTAATAAAAGTCAATTTGAAATCGGTTTTTAATATGACAAAAGCTACTCAAAAATATATGCTTAAACAACGTTCGGGTTCAATTATAAATATGAGTTCGGTAGTAGGCGTGAGCGGAAATGCCGGACAAGCAAACTACTCAGCATCCAAAGCGGGAATTATCGGTTTTACAAAATCCGTTGCCAAAGAACTCGGTGCCCGAAATATACGAAGCAATGCCGTGGCTCCCGGATTTATAATTACCGAAATGACCGCAAAAATCCCGGAAAAAGCCAAAGAAGAATGGATAAAAATAATACCCATGAAGCGTGGCGGAACTCCGGAAGATGTTGCAAATACTTGTATTTTCCTTGCTTCCGATTTATCGTCTTACGTAAGCGGACAGGTAATACACGTTTGCGGTGCCATGAACACATAATTGATGCCGGCATAGCTAAGTCATGCAATAAACATTTCTTAAAATTTTCATAAAATACCTTAATATATTGTAAAACTTAAAGCGACTTTTTTACTTTTGTGAAAAAAGTCGCTTTTTTAACTATGACACATATCACAACTCAATATTCTTTATGGTTTTTACCGCTTTGCATTGCACTCGGTTTTTTGTATGCATGGGTGCTTTATCGAAAAGATACAAAACTGAATGAAACATCTCCTTTTCTTAAAAAATTGATGTTTACTTTGCGATTTTTGTCCGTCAGTATCATTGCTTTTTTGCTGCTTTCGCCGGTTATACGAAATTTCGGTCGTACCGTCGAAAAACCGATTATTATTTATGCACAGGATAATTCGGAATCCGTACAGTCGGATAAAATCCTTATTGAAAATTTTTCAAAACGAATAAAAGATTTTTTTCAAAAAAATTCCGCTTATAATTTTAAAACTTTTGCTTTCGGAGATAAAACTTTTGAAACAGACTCTTTTAATTTTAAAGATAAAGAAACCGACATTTCGCAAGTGATTTCCGAAATTAAAAATAAATATTATAATCGAAATATCGGAGCTCTTATTCTGGCATCGGACGGTATTTACAATAAAGGAAATAATCCGGAATACGAAATTCAAAATATACATTTCCCTATTTATACGGTTGCCCTCGGCGATACAAGTGTTCGCAAAGATTTGATTTTAAATAATACAGAGTACAACAAGATTGCTTATCTGCACACAAAATTTCCTTTAAATATAAAAATAAAAGCCGACAAATTAAAAGGGAAATCAACAATTCTGAAAATATTTGATAACGGAAAATTAATTCACAATCAAAAAATAAGTATTAATTCAAATGAATATTATAAAACAATAAAGTTAAAAATCGGAGCCGAAAAAACGGGATTTCATAAATTTAATGTTGTTTTAACAAAAATAAACGGCGAACTGACAGATAAAAATAATTCGGAGCAAATTATTATTGAAATTTCCGATAAAAAACAAAAAATATTAATTTTAAGCGATGCACCGCATCCGGATATTGCCGCAATTGTTGATGCCCTGAAACTAAATCAAAATTTAAAAGTCGATTACGTTCCCGTTTATAAATTTAATAAATCCGTAAATGCGTACAATCTCATTATATTGAATCAGTTGCCGTCAAAATTTAATTCTGCTGCTTCTGTTTTAAATAAAATAATGAATTCGAATATTCCGGTAATTTATATGTTGGGAAGCCAAAGTTCGTTAACAAAATTTGATAAATTAAATACCGGACTCACCACCGGCGGCTATTCAAATGCTCCGGATCATATTCGCGGAAAATTAAATTCGAATTTTGACCTTTTCCGGATTAATCCCGAAATTGAAAACATAACCTTAAATTCTCCTCCGCTGCTGTCTCCTTTCGGCGATTATAAGCTGTTCGGAACGGCACAAATTTTATTGTACAGGCAAATTAAATCGATAAATACGCAGTTGCCTTTAATTGCTTTTACTGACGGAAACGCTTCCCGAAAAAACGCTTTTATTACCGGCGAAGGCATTTGGCGTTGGCGAATTTACGATTACAAACAAAATCAAAATCACTATTTATTTAATGAACTGATTAACAGTATAGTACAATATATGCTTACCAAAGAAAATAAAAACAGATTTAACATAATTGCCGATAAAATTATACCCGAAAATCAAAAAATATTAATTAAAGCCGAAATTTACGATAAAGATTTTAAACTTACGGAAGTAAAAAATATCCGGTTTCAACTTATTGACAGTGCAAAAAACATCAAAAATTATACATTTGAGAAATACGGAAAAATATACCGTCTGAATTTGGGAAAATTGCCTGTCGGAGATTATTCATGGAAATCCGAAACCGTAACAGACGGAAAAAAATTTAAAGAAAAAGGCATATTTTCGGTTATTCCTGTTCATACCGAAGCACTTACCATGCGGGCAAATCATAAATTATTGTATAAAACGGCGAAAAATACCGGCGGAAAAATGTATTATCCTAAAAATATTTCGGAATTATTACAAACAATTAAAAATAATGAAAACATAAGCCCTATTTCATACAGCGAAAAAAAGACCGAAGCATTAATTAATTTTAAATTACTGTTTTTTATTATTTTAATTTTGCTTACCGCAGAATGGTTTTTAAGAAAATATTTCGGACATTATTAAATTTCATCAAAGATTTTTCACATTTCACAACAAATTTTCTGTTATTCATATACAATAAGTTAGATTTGAGTATTATTAATAATTAAAATCAATTTATTATGAAATCAAAAATCAATTTACTATTTATTCTGTTTTTTTCGGTATTATTTTTTGCTTCTTGCTCCGACGAACGCCCCGGACAAATTGAAAAAATAAGAAATTCCGAGAATTCAAATCGAGAAAAAATTAATGAAATTGCCGATATTTCGTTAAAATGTATCACTTGCGGTGAATCTAAAATTACTTTTCAAACCATAAGTGATAACGAATTCTTTATCTATCTCGAATATTACGACAAAGATTTTTTGTTTGAAAGTACCGAACAAATGCAGGAAATTGTTAAAGAAAATATCGCAAAATCTGTTTGGAGAATTTTACACGATACCAAAGATTTGGGGCTTGAAGGTATTACCGTAAGCTATTTCGGCGATATTATGGGTGAACTCAGATACCCGATAATTCAGCTTACCGGCGAAAGAAAAAATTTAGAAGGAATTTCCGGCTTTTATACTGTTGACCCCTACGACACAGATGATTACGATATTATTCCTGCCGGTTCCGAACAAGAAAAAATCATTAAAGAAGTTGTAAAAAAATTAAAAACGGATTTAGATAATACACCGAATATTGAATTTAAATAATCTTAGAATAATACGGTAAAAATAAAAAAGCTTGTTTCAAAAAAACAAGCTTTTTTTATTCACCGAATTTATATACTAACTTTGTGTTTTAAATAAATCTTAATTAACTTAACTTTGCCAAAGTTTATGAACTTTGGCAAAGTTGTATATGACTGTTAAATTAATATGAACACATTCGGACAACTATTTAAAATACAAATTTTCGGCGAGTCGCACGGTGGTTTTGTCGGTTTGATGATTGAAAGTTGCTCTGCCGGAATAATAAAATAAAAAATTAGTATAACAGGAAAATTAGTTGAAAATTTTAAAGAAAAAAATTAACATAATTTAGGACAAGTATTTTAACTGAAAAAATTGTAAATTTGTAATATGGAAACTGATATTCAAAATATTAAAATTGAATTAATTCAATGGTTAACGACTTTGAATGATAAATCTGTAATTCAAAAGATTCTTGATTTACGAAAGAATCAAGAAAGAAACCGACAAAATGAAATTTCAGAATTTGAAAAAGCATCATTAGAACAAGGAATTTCTGATGCAAAAGCAGGAAAACTAAATTCTCATTCTGAAGCAAGAAAAATATATGAAAAGTGGTTATAAAATTGAATGGACAGATAATGCCTTATCTGAACTTAGAAATACATATAAATATCTTGAAGATAATTGGACAGAGTAAGAAATTAGAAAATTATCTGAAGAAATTGAAAAAATACTGAATCTAATTTCAAATAATCCGAGTTTATTCCCAATTTACGACGGAACTGTAAGGAAAGTTGTTATTAAGAAACTTAATTCGTTATACTACCAAGAAACACACGACAATACAATTCAAATACTTTCATTCTTTTCAAACAGACAGAATCCAAATAAACGAAAAATTTAACTTGATTCTTTCTTTTTCCGGAATTATTTCTTAATAAGCTGTATATTTGTTATTTTTTGTAAGAATTATATTTTACCGGTTCAGCACAGGAGAAAATAAAAAATAAAAAGCTGTTTGGAATATTATTATTGATAGTTTTAAATACAGTATTTCAAACAAAATATTATATTTGTTTGAAATTTTAATGAGTACATTTAAAATGAATGATTGATTGATTAATATGAATACATTCGGCCAACTATTTAAAATACAAATTTTCGGCGAGTCGCACGGTGATTTTGTCGGTATTACAATTGACGGCTGTCCGCCGGGAATTTCAATTAAAGAAGAAGATTTTAAAACCGATTTAGCCCGAAGAAAAAGCGGTGCAAAAGGTACAACTCCGAGGAAAGAGAACGATAAACCGATAATAATCAGCGGAATATACAAAGAACACACAACCGGCTCACCGATTACGATTTTATTTGAAAATAAAAATACGCATTCGTCGGATTATAATTTCAGAGCTCAGCCCCGCCCCGGACATGCCGATTTTGTTGCCGACAAAAAATACCGTTCATTCAACGACGACCGAGGCGGCGGACATTTTTCCGGCAGACTTACACTCGGTTTGGTTGCCGCCGGCGTTATTGCAAAGAAAATTATTCACAAAACAACTATTAAAGCAAAGCTGACAGAAGCCGGAAATAATAAAAATATTGCAAAAGCTGTCGAAAATGCCGTAAAATCAGGCGACTCAATCGGCGGAATTATAGAATGTACGGTTTCAAATGTTCCGACAGGTTTGGGCGAACCGTTTTTTAATTCCGCAGAATCTTTAATCAGTCATGCCGTATTTTCAATTCCGGGCATAAAAGGAATTGAATTCGGCAGCGGTTTTGCAGCGGCAAAAATGAAAGGAAGCGAGCATAACGACCTGATAATTAACAAAGAAGGAAAAACAAGAACCAATCATGCAGGCGGTATAAACGGCGGTATTACCAACGGAAACGATATTGTTTTTCGGATTGTCGTAAAACCGACTTCAAGCATTTCGCTTCCGCAGGAAACCTTTAATTTCGAAACCGGAAAAATTGAAACATTAGAAATAAAAGGCAGGCACGATGCTTGTTTTGCTCTTCGTGTTCCGGTAATTGTTGAAGCTGTTACGGCTTGTGTTCTTGCAGACCTTTCTTTAATTACGAATGATTTAATTACGAATTACGAATGATTTAATTACGAATTGTTATTTTTTTATAAAATGCAACACTTATCATATGAAAAGTGAAAATATTATTCAAACAAAAAGCTATGTATTTGCTGTTCGTATTGTCAAATTATATTACTAATGCGAATTAAGAGTTAAATTTTTTTTTAATTATAGAAAATAGAACACGGATGACGCGAATTTTGCGAATAATCACGGATAGA
>CAZCPV010000164.1:0-7108 GCA_964500765.1 uncultured Draconibacterium sp. | reverse complement strand
AATTTAAAAGACGGAACAGAATATTATGCCGAAGGAACCATGGAAAGAAAATCAACAACGCTTACAAATCCCGAAAATAAAAACGTAATAAAATATATCTGGAAAGATAATAATGATTCAACAGCTTGGATAGAAGCAGATTATCGTTTGTTTGATGAAAACTATAATATAACTGGAAATCAAAAAATTAAAGCACGAAACGGATTGTATTTCGGAATGAGTTTAAAAGAATTAAGAGATTGGAACGGAGCAGATTTTAAATTTTACGGTTTCGGTTGGGATTACGGCGGAAGCATAATTGCAAAAGAAGGTTCAAAACTTAAAGAATCACCTATAGAAGTGTCTTTGGAAATGCAAGGCAAACAAGATGATTTTAACTTTGCAGTAGGCGATGTTGAACTATCGGCAGACGACCCGAGATTAAAAGATGCCGGTATTATTGTTACTTCGTTTTCTATGTATGTTAAATAAAATATTCAGGAAACAGATTTTATAACAATCTCGGTGTGTCTCAAAAACATGTTGAGATTAAACCGGTATTTCCCGAATTAAATCATAAAAAGTCGATTTTTTAAATCGACTTTTTACATTTTTCGGAATAGTTCTTTTTATCGTTTTTTCCAAACCCAAGCATCAGTTTTTCCGTATTTGTTCTCAAAATCCGTAAAGAAATCCTGTGCAGCTTTTGCAGAAGAAAATTTACCGATTGAAATTCGATACCTGTCAAGTTTCGAAGCATAAACAATTTCAGTTGTTATTCCCTTTTTTGCATATCTTTTTTGCTCTTTTTGTGCTGATGCTTCTGTTTTTACACTTCCGATAATAATATAATATTTTCCGCTTTCCGCAGCTGAAGAATTTGTATTTACATCAACCGATTGAGAATTGTCTTCAGCAACTTCCTGTGTGTTATCTTCTTGAATATCAGATGTCTGATTGTCTTCCTGTATTTCTTCCGTATTCGTAACTTCCTCGGCACTTGTTGTATCTTCGACTGTTTCCGAAACCTGATTTTCTGTTGTATCCGTGTCGGTTTCAACGACTTCTTCCGGCTGATTTGCATCTTCGCCGGGTGTTATAATTTCTAAATCATCTTTATTGCCGCCGAAAACACTTTTTTTAACGGAAGCAATCTTTTCCGATGAAAAATTATATCCTTTTTTCCACAAATCGGGCTTGAAAAAATATACTGCTGCCGCTAAAATACCGATTAATCCAAAAATTATTAATAAAACTAACCAACCTTTTTTCTTCTTTTTAGGTGTGTCGGTTTTTGATTTAACCGGCTTTTGTTTTTTTACCGGTGCCGGCTTTTGTTTTTGAATCGGCTTTGGTTTCTCTTTAAGTTTTGGTTTCTCTGTTATCTTTTTCGGTTTTTCCGGAGTTTTTTTAACCGGAGCTTTTCTTAACTCTTTTTTCGGCGGAGCGGTTTGTTTTTTATCTTGCTCCGACAAAGAAACTTTAGGTAAACCAAAAGCATCCAACAATAAATTATCTTCGGATTTATATGAGAAATCATATTTCCCTTCTGGAGTTTTAAGCATCTCTCCCAAATCCGGAAAAATAACTTTTTCTCCCGAATTTAATTTTGCTTTAACAGTTTTTACGTATTCTTCAATTTGTTCATTTGCACTATCTTCAGAAATTCCTTCTTTTATTGCCATGTGTTTTGCCAATATGCCTTCACTTTTCGTATATTCCGGGTTGAAAACAACGATTTTATAAGGCGGTATCATGGTTTTACTTTCTTTGTCAATACGAGCCGGAATATGTTTTGAATCAAATGCCCCGAATCCGTTAAGAATAACGCGTTCGTTCGTAAGCAGCAAGTTTTTGATATGTTGACTTATTTCCATAATAAAGCTATTTTGATAACAAAGTTAAAGAAAATTTTTAAATTTCAGGAAATCTGTTAAAAATATTTGATAAACTCGCATATTTAAATTAGATAATTCAGCTTATTTATACTAAAATATTTATATTTTTGATGTTTTATAAAAAATATGAAAAAGATAATTGTTTCCGGCGGAACGGGATATATCGGCTCGCATACCGCCGTTGAGTTAATTGAAGCCGGATTTGAAGTTATTATTCTTGATAATCTTTCAAATTCCGAGATTACTGTTCTTGACGGAATAAAAAATATTACCGGAATTAAACCTGAATTTTATAAAATTAATTTGGTAAATACTTCCGAAACAAAAAAACTGTTCAAAAAAATAAAAAATGTTTCCGGAATTATTCATTTTGCCGCTTATAAGGCAGTCGGAGAATCGGTTCAATTTCCGTTGAAATATTATAAAAATAATTTAAACGCTTTAATAAATATTCTTGAAAACATGCAGGAATTCAATATTGAAAATTTGATATTTTCATCATCCTGTACGGTTTACGGTCAGCCGGAAAAACTTCCGGTAACGGAAAAGTCTCCCGTTTTGAAAGCCGATTCGCCATACGGAAATACAAAACAAATTTCGGAAGAAATAATAAACGATACAGTTAATACTTCAACAAATCTTAAAGCAATTTTATTACGCTATTTTAACCCGATAGGTGCCCACGAAAGTGCGGAAATAGGAGAATTACCGCTCGGCGTACCGAATAACTTGGTGCCTTTTATTACCCAGACAGCGGCGGGAATAAGAAAACAATTACGTATTTTTGGCAACGATTATAACACACCCGACGGAACGGCAATAAGAGATTATATTCATGTAAGCGATTTAGCCAAAGCACATATTGTTGCATTAAAACGACTTCTGAACGGAAAAAATAAAAGTAAAATCGAAGTTTTTAATCTCGGAACCGGAAAAGGAAATTCTGTTTTGGAAATTGTTAAAACATTTGAAAAAGTTACCGGCATAAAACTTAATTATAAAATTGTTGACAGGCGACCCGGAGATATTGAAAAGATATGGGCAGACGTACATTATGCCGAAAAAGAATTAGCATGGAAAACCGAAAAATCTCTTGGTGAAGCATTATTATCGGCGTGGAATTGGGAAAAAAAATGCCGAACAAGCAATAATTAGTGTTCGTATCTTTATACTCGGTATGTATTTTTTAAATATAATGCAAGAAAAGTTAAAAGGTTGAAAATCTATTAATTATATATATTCGCCGAGACTCTGAAATCAAAATTTTTCTGTAAAATCTGCGGTATCTGTGTGAGATTTGAATATAACAACCGGTTATTTAATAAATATTTATCAGTATTTATATTAAGTATCAAATTCAAAAAAATAATTTTAAAATGAAAAAAATTCTGCAAAATTTTCTGTTTTTTGTACTTATCCTTTTTATATCCGAAACCAATTTTGCTCAAGCACCCGACGGTAAAGAAATGAGAGGAGTTTGGATTGCAACGGTAAAAAATTTAGATTATCCGAGCAGCGGTTTTTTAAGTGTAAAAGAACAGAAAAAAGAATTTGTCGATATGTTGGATTATTTTTCCGAAATCGGTATTAATGCTGTTTTTTTTCAGGTACGCCCGGCTGCCGATGCTTTTTTCCCGTCAAAATACGAACCTTGGTCGGAATGGCTGACCGGAGAACAAGGAAAAGCTCCCGACCCGTATTACGACCCGCTGAAATTTATGATAAAAGAATGCCATAAACGGAATATGCAATTTCATGCTTGGATAAACCCTTTTCGTGCCGTTGCCACAATCGAATATGCCGATATTGCCGAAAATCATATCACTAATCGCAAGCCCGAATGGTTTTTTACCTACGGTATCAACAAATATTTCGACCCCGGTATTCCCGAAGTCAGAAAATATATTGCTATGATTATCAAATATATAGTTAAGCGTTATGCTGTTGACGGAATTCATTTTGACGATTATTTTTACCCGTATCCGATTAAAGACGAAAACAAAAGAATTGTCCCCGTTCCGGATTTTCAAACCTATGAAAAATACAATACCGGCTTTGATAATATTGCCGATTGGCGACGAAACAACTTGAATTTGTTTATTAAAGATGTTTACGATGCCGTAAAAACCGAAAAACCTTATATCAGTTTCGGAGTTGCTCCCTCGGGAGTTTGGCGAAATAAAAGTCATGATCCCGAAGGCAGTAATACAAGAGGATTAGCCCACTACGATTATCTGTATTCCGATGTATTAAAATGGCTTAAAGAAGGTTGGATTGATTATGTTGCTCCGCAATTATACTGGCCTGTCGGAAATAAATATGCCGATTATGTTACGCTTGTAAATTGGTGGAGCAAACATACTTACGGAAAACAACTATATATCGGGCAAGCCGTTTACAATGCCGGCAAAGATGCACCTTCGGCTGCATGGCGAAATCCGAATGAATTGCCGAAACAAATTCGTATTAACAGAAAAAATCCCTTAGTTTACGGCAGTATTTTTTATCGGGCAAGTTCTTTAAAAGCAAATCCTATCGGATTTTCCGACAGTTTGCGTTATCATTATTATACTCAAAAAGTATCTGCTCCCGAAATTCCTTGGAATCAACCGATTGATACTTCCGTAATGGTTGCCGACAATGATAAACCCGCAGAAGTTAATGCAAAGGCACCGATTAAAATTTTCGTTACAAAACTCGGAAATAAAGTAATGATTTCGTGGGAAGACAGCGATAAATCTTCGGATAAGCTTTATACTGTTTATAAATTCAAAGATTACGATTTTAAATATGCCGATGAAAAGGATATTTTAAAAACGACTAAAGACAATTTTCTGATTTTAAAACGAAAACGCTTGCCTTTTTTCAGAAAAAAATACAGCATTACGGTTACGGCAAAAGGAAATTCCGGCAAAGAAAGCGAAGCCGGCAAAACCGTATTTGTAAAATTATAGTATCAATAATTTAGTTCATTTTATTTCTTTTTTTATCAAAAAAACGTATCTTTCGGATAAAATAAAAGAAAATGAGTTTCCTTGCACACATCCCGAAAGATTTTATCAATTTTTCAATAGTTTTTGTCTTCTCTTTGCTGATAGGTTTGGAACAACGTATCCATCATTCCGACGATGACAAGCATCAATTGTTCGGTACGGACAGAACCTTTACTTTAATAGGAATTTTGGGCTTTATTTTGTATATTATTTCGCCCGAAACTTTGGTGCCTTTTTTGGTCGGCGGAGCAAGTTTGTTTTTGCTTCTTACCGTGTCGTATTATTTAAAAATAAAAGTAACCGGTGAATTCGGTCTTACGACGGTTGTTATCGCCATGATTACTTATACCTTGGCACCTTTGGTTTATTTGCACAGTAAAGTGCTTGTACTTCTGATATTTATAAGCATTGTTATTTTAACCGAAATAAAAAAAGATTTAAAACGGCTTGCCGAAAAATTCGGACACGATGAATTTTTAACTTTTGCAAAATTTGTGGTGTTAGCCGGCGTTATTTTGCCTTTATTACCAGATAAACCGATTTCCGAAACCGTAAATTTATCTCTGTACAATATTTGGATGGCAATTGTTGCTGTTTCGGCAATTTCGTATATCAGTTATATTTTAAAAAAGTTTGTGTTTCCGAATTCGGGTTTGTTACTCACGGCAATTCTCGGCGGTTTATACAGCAGTACGGCAACAACCATTATTTTGGCAAGAAAAAGTAAAGAAGAAAAATCGGCATTTAAAGTTGCGGCGGCTGTTATTGCAGCAACTTCAATGATGTATCTTCGTCTGGAATTGCTGGCATTTATTTTCAGCCCGCCGATTGCAATAAAATTATTGCCTTTTTTCGGTGTGTTGATTTTGGTTACGGCTTTAATTACATACCTTTTTTACGGAAAGAAAAGCGAATCGGAAATTACCGTAAAAACAAAAGACGAGCATAAAAATCCCTTAGAGTTTAAAACCGCAATTATTTTCGGATTATTATTTGCTTTTTTCTCCGTTTTAACGGATTTTGTCGTCAAACACTACGGCGATTCGGGTATAAATATTTTATCTTTAATCGTCGGTGTTACCGATATCGACCCTTTTGTTTTGAATCTGTTTCAAAACGGATTAAATTCTTTAACAATCGGATTAATTGTCAGAGCCGTATTAATTGCAACCGCAAGTAATAATATTTTAAAAATGATTTATGCAATAATTATCGGCAGTAAAAAACTGCGAAAACCGGTTCTTATCGGATTTCTCATTACGATTATTACCGGATTTGCAACTGTTGCAATAACCTTTTTGTAAGAAATTGTGATATTTGTATAAAATTTGAATATTGAGTGTTTATATATTTAAAGCAATTTAATAATGAAAAACAGTAATATTTCGTTAAAAAAATAACATAAAAAAATGGATAAAATCTGTTATAAACCGATAGGAATAATACATTCTCCGTTTAAAAAATCGAAAGGAACTCCTATTCAGCCGACCGCTTCCGCAGGAACCGAAGCCGAAATTGAACTGTTCCCCGAATTTGCCGACGGCTTAAAAGATTTAGAAAAATTTTCTCATATTTTTCTGATTTATCATTTTCATTTATCCAAAAAAGCAGCTTTACAAGTTAAACCGTTTATGGACGACCGTGAACACGGTATTTTTGCAATACGTGCCCCGAGCCGACCGAATCCGATAGGAATTTCAGTTGTACGTATCACCAAAATTGAAAATAATATCATTTTTGTTAAAGATATTGATATTTTGGATGGAACACCGCTTCTTGATATAAAACCGTATGTTTCGGAATTTGATATCCGAAAAGTTACAAAAAACGGCTGGTTAAAACGCAATGTGCATAAACTCGAAAATACAAAAGACGACGAGCGTTTTATTAAGTAACAAACTGTTTGGGACTTTTTGGAAAATAGAGAAATTTTAATTTAAGCAAGAATTTTGCAAATTGCCGAAGAGACCTACAAGAATTATTTCTTACGAACTTTGGCAAAGCTGAAAACTTTGCCAAAGTTGAAACCTGTGACTTGTGGATTTTAGGATATATGAAATATGTAGAATTCTTCTGTGAAAATTCGTGAAATCTGTGTGAAATTAACATATTAATTGCCGGCATTATTAACAGTCTCTGATATTAGTTAAATTACTGATTCATAAAACTTTTTAAATTCCGATTATTTTGCCTCCCAAAGTAATATCACATTAACATCGTAAATATCCGAACGCCTCG
>CAZCPV010000163.1:2595-7137 GCA_964500765.1 uncultured Draconibacterium sp. | reverse complement strand
ATCAACGACAACTGTTCCTTTTCTCGTTTTAATTTCTACGGGAACAATTTCATCTTTAAATTTTCCGGATTCAGAAGCTGCTGCAGAACGCTTATACGATTGTACGGCAAATCGATCTTGTTCTTCTCTGCTGATTTTTAATTCTCGCGAACATAATTCGGCAGCACTGCCCATGTGGTAGTTATTATAAACATCCCACAGACCGTCTTTTATCATCCCGTCAATTAATTTTCCGTCACCGAGTTTCATACCTTTTCGCATTCCCGGAACATAGTGCGGAACATTTGACATACTTTCCGTACCGCCGACAAGCACCACATCGTTATCACCGAGTAAAATTGTTTGTGCACCTATCATAACGGCTTTCATCGAAGAAGCACAAACTTTATTAATCGTTGTACAAGGAACTGTATTCGGAATTCCGGAAAACAAAGCAACTTGCCGTGCCGGTGCCTGCCCCAAGTTAGCCGACAATACATTTCCGAAAAAAACCTCATTTACGGCATCCGGTTTTATGCCGGCTTTTTCAACCGCTGCTTTTGCTGCTTCGGAACCTAGTTTCGTTGCGGATAATCCGGACAAAGAACCGCCGAAACTTCCCAAAGGAGTTCTTACGGCGGAAACAATATATACTTCTTTCATTTTATAGTATTTTATGTGAATTATTTATAAATTTATCAAAAGCGAAAATAAGAAATTTTTGCCGATTTTAAAAATATAAATCAAATACAAACTTTTATAAATATTAATTTCGGTATCCGAGAATGTTAAAAAAAAATAAAAAACTTTATTGTTTGCCGAGTTAATTGTAAATTCGCATTTATTTATCTCAATATGTTATTATTCAAAGAAAATATTTTCGGTCAAAAATTATTTTTTAAACGTTTTTTAATAAAGTTTTTGGGATATATTTCCTGGCGACGTTACGGCAAATTCAACAAATTAAACATCGAAGGTTCTGATATCATAAGAAATTTACCGGATAAAAATGTTTTGTTTGTTTCCAATCATCAAACTTATTTTGCTGATGTTGCCGCAATGCTGCATGTTTTTAATGCTTCTTTAACAGGAAACGTTAACAATATCCGAAAACCTTTAAAATACCTTCGCAAACCGAAATTAAATATATATTTTGTAGCGGCAGTCGAAACTATGAAAAAAGGCATATTACCGCGATTATTTGCTTATGCCGGAGCCGTTACCGTTCAACGAACATGGAGAGAAAAAGGAAAAGACATAAAACGTCCGGTAAATCCGTCGGATACCGAACAAATAAGAAAAGCATTAAGCGACGGTTGGGTAATTTCATTCCCGCAAGGAACCGTAAAACCGTGGATGCCCATAAGAAAGGGTACGGCACACATTATAAAAAATTACAAACCGATTGTTATCCCCGTTGTAATTGACGGTTTCAGACGATCGTTCGACAAAAAGGGTCTTTTTATAAAGAAAAAAGGCATTTTGCAATCAATGGTAATAAAAAATCCGATTGAAATTGACTATAAAAACGAATCTATTGAAGAAATTATAGAAAAAATCAGTTTTGCCATCGAACAACACCCTTCATTCCTTGAAAATATTCCGCAGGAAACATTAAAAGAAATGGAAGAATTGAACAAAAAACGAGACTTCTGGGAATATTAAATAAAATCTAATTATCCGATTCAAATCGCTCCGAACGTTTTCGCTCATGCTCGTCTAAAATAATTTTTCTTAAACGAATTGATTTTGGAGTAACTTCAATATATTCGTCTTTTTTAATATATTCCATACATTGTTCCAAAGAAAATTTAATTGCCGGAGCTATTGAAGATTTGTCGTCAGAGCCGGAAGCCCGCATATTTGTAAGTTTTTTGGTTTTGGTGATATTAACCAAAATATCATCTTCCCGTGTATTTTCTCCGATTACCTGCCCGGCGTAAACTTCCTCTCCCGGGTCAACAAAAAATCTGCCTCGATCTTGTAATTTATCAATGGCATAAGGAATTGCCGTTCCTGTATGCATTGAAATTAACGAACCTTTTTTTCTTGTTTCAATTTCACCTTTCCACGGCTCGAATGCTTTAAAACGATGGGCAGAGATTGCTTCGCCTTCGCTGACGGTAAGTACGGCATTTGTAATCCCGATTAATCCCCTTGCCGGAATTGAAAATTCGAGGTGCATTCGATCGTTTTTATTCTCCATGTTAACAATTTCACCTTTCCTTTTAGTAACAATTTCTATTATCTTGCCGGAAAAAGTTTCCGGAACTTGTATCGTAAGAAGTTCAACCGGCTCGTGTTTTACCCCGTTTATTTCTTTAATCAAAACCTGCGGTTGTCCGAGTTGAAATTCATACCCTTCGCGACGCATGGTTTCAACCAAAATAGATAAATGCAAAATACCCCTTCCGAAAACGATAAACTTATCGGCAGAATCGGTTTCTTCAACACGTAAAGCCAAATTCTTTTCAATTTCTTTAAACAAGCGGTCTCTTAAATGCCTTGATGTTACATATTTCCCTTCTTTTCCGAAAAACGGTGAAGTATTTATGGTAAACAACATGCTCATAGTCGGCTCGTCAACTTTCAGAAATTTCAGTCCTTCCGGATTGTCAAAATCGGCAAAAGTATCGCCTATTTCAAAATCTTCGGGACCCAAAATCGCACAAATTTCCCCGACTTCCAATTTCGAGCGTTTAATTTTTTCTTTCCCCAAACCTTCAAATCGGTATAATTCTTTTATTTCCGACTTTTGAATTTTTCCGTCTTTTTTTACAACCGAAATTTTTTGACCCGGTTCAACACTTCCCCGCGTAATTCTGCCTACGGCAATTCGTCCTAAATAAGAAGAATAATCTAATGAAGTTACCTGCATTTGAAATGTTCCTTCTTTTTTTTCGGGAGCAGGAATATATTTCAAAATAACATCCAACAAATAACTTACGTCTTTTGTCGGTTTTTGCCAATCTTCCGACATCCATCCCTGTTTCGACGAACCGTAAACAACCGGAAAATCTAATTGTTCTTCCGTGGCGTTTAAGCTGAACATCAAATCAAAAACATCTTCATAAACTTCCTCCGGCGTGCAATTCGGTTTATCAACTTTATTGATAACAACAACCGGTTTCAGTCCCAATTCTAATGCTTTTTGCAAAACAAAACGAGTTTGCGGCATCGGTCCTTCAAAAGCATCAACCAGAAGCAAAACTCCGTCTGCCATATTTAATACCCGCTCTACTTCTCCGCCGAAATCCGAGTGTCCCGGAGTATCGATAATATTAATTTTAACATCTTTATATCTTACCGAAACATTTTTTGAGAGAATGGTAATCCCTCTTTCGCGTTCCAAGTCATTTGAGTCAAGTATTAAATCTTTTACATCTTGGTTGTCTCTGAAAAGTTTTACTTGGTGTAATATTCTGTCAACCAGAGTTGTTTTACCGTGATCAACGTGTGCTATAATAGCTATATTTCTTAATTTTTGCATTTTTTCGTTCTTTAAAAAGTTCGCAAAGGTAAGATTTGAATTGAGACAAACAAAAAAAGGAACCGCAAAGTCCCTTTTTATTTTACCAAGTGCCGAACGGCTTATTCTACAATTTCAACCCATCCGAAAATATCTTCTTCGTCACCGGTTTGAATTGCTTGCAGTTTTTTATATAATTGTGTCGAAATTTTTCCGGGTGTATTCCCGTATTCATAAACTTTTCCGGTATCCTCGTCAACTATTTTTCCTATCGGGCTGATAACGGCTGCCGTTCCGCATGCTCCGGCTTCCTCAAATGTGCTTAATTCATCCAGCTCAACTTTTCGTCTCTCGGTTTTTAAACCCATGTGTTCTGCCAAAGTAATCAAACTTTTATTAGTAATCGACGGCAAAATTGAATCCGACTTCGGTGTAATATAAGTATTATCTTTTATGCCGAAAAAGTTTGCCGGTCCGCATTCGTCAATATATTTTTTCTCTTTTGCGTCAAGATATAAAACACTGGCATAGCCCTCATCGTGAGCTTTTTGCATAGAGGTTAAACTTGCGGCATAATTACCGCCTACTTTATATTTTCCGGTTCCCAAAGGTGCCGCTCTGTCGTATTCTCTCGTTATCAGCATCGAAACCGGCTTAAAGCCCTCTTTAAAATACGGACCTACGGGCGTAACAAAAATTATAAACACATATTCATCTGCCGGTTTTACGCCCACTTGGGCTCCGGTTCCGAACAAAACGGGTCTTATATATAAAGATGCTCCGGTTCCGTAGGGCGGAATAAACCGTTGATTTTTTCGTATTACTTTTTTCAGCATCTTTTTAAATAAATCAGTCGGCGGTGCTGCCATTAATATTCCCTTTGCGGAATTCTGCAAGCGTTTTGCATTTTCTTCCCATCGAAACAAACGAACTTTTCCGTCTTTTCCTTTAAATGCTTTCAGCCCTTCAAATGCTTCCTGTCCGTAATGCAGCGAGGTTGCCGCAATATGTATCGGCAAATATTCCGAAGACGAAACTTCTATTTTTCCCCACTCACCGTTTCTGTAATAACATCTTACATTATAATCGGTTTT
>CAZCPV010000163.1:0-2495 GCA_964500765.1 uncultured Draconibacterium sp. | reverse complement strand
GCATCCGAAACCGGAACCATATCGCGTCTGCCGAGATAATCCAAATCGGCATCGGCAATAATTTTTTGAAGCAGTGTTTTCGGTTGCGGCGGTAATTTCGTCGCCATTATAATTCCTTTAATAATTTCAATTTGTTCTTTATCGTAACCGAATTTCGGTAACACTTCTTCGGCAATTTTACAACTTCGTTCTTCATGGTCAACGGCACTTACCACCTGCCCGAAATCGTGAAATAATGCCGCCGTTTTCAACAACAACATATCTTCCTCGTTAACTCCTTCGCCGTAACCGATTATTTCAACACCGATGGTAACATCAATGGTATGTTTATAGTTGTGATAATACAAATGTTTGGGAAGTTCACGTTCTAATCTGTCTAATACATAATCGTTTAGGTCTTCAAATTTAATTATTTGAAATTTTGTGCGAAATGCTTTATTCGGAACTTTTCCTTCACCGTTTTCCGATAAATCCGGGCGATATCCCTTAACTATATATACCGGTACATCGCCTTTGTACTTAACCGGCATTTTTAAACGAAATTCGCAGGCAAAAAAGTCTTTTATAAACTCGTAAGTCATTCCGGAAACACTGATTTCCGAAGGATTACAGGCAGATTCTATTCGGCTGGCAATATTCGCCGTATCGCCTTTTATGTCGTAAGAAATTTTTTTCTTACCCGAAACAACAGCCGTAACCGGACCTGTATGAACCCCGAAGGTTAAATCCCAAATTTTACGATTGTTTTTTTTGGATTCGGCTTGCAATTTTTTTAAATAATCCTGCATTTCCAGTGCAGCCATTATTACTTCTATCGGGTTTGTACGATTTTTTTTCGGAATACCGCCGGCACACATATACGTATCGCCTATCGATTTTACTTTTTGAAGATTATTCCGCTCAACAACTTCATCAAACTGAAAAAAGAAACTGTCTAATTCATCAATTAAAGCTTCGGCATTTTGCTCTTTCGACAATTCGGTAAACCCTTTAATATCGGAAAACATTACCGTAACCATTTTATACCGCAAGGATGCCGTTTTTTTCTCTTTCCTGCTCATCTGTTTTTTTGCGTCACTCGGCAAAAACGACAACATTTCCTGATGACGGTCATTTTCTTCGCGTAATTGTTCGTTTTGTTCCGCCAATTCGGAATTCAACTTTTCAAGTGCTTCAATTCGTTCTTTCAGAACCTGAATCTCGTTTAACAATTTTTTTGAATCTTTATTATCGCTCATTGACACAAATTTTTTGTTTTAGGATTGGTAAAATTAATTAAAAAATATGTATTTTTTTAATTTTATTTGGTTTAATACAATTAAAATTTGATAAAACGATAAATTTCTTGAATAATAAAGAAATTATTATTAAATTTGGATTTTAAACACCACAATATACTCAACATCATGAATAATAACAGACCGATAATAATTCCCTGGGATTTCTCCGAATTAGCGGAATATGCTTTACAACACGGTGAAAAAATTGCAAAAATTATTAATTGCGATATTGTTCTTCTGCATATTGTAAAAAAAAGTTCGGATTTTGAAGCTGCAACCGAAAAAATGAATGCCGCCGTTGAAGAACATTTTGAAAAATACGGAATAAAACCCAAATTCACGGTTAAAGAAGGCAGTATTTTTACGGATATTAATAAAATGATAAAGGAAGAAAACGCCTTATTTGCCATTATGGGTACACACGGCATTAAAGGTATGCAAAAATTTACCGGCAGTTGGGCTTTAAAGGTTATTATCGGCTCGGAAGCACCCTTTATTGTGGTACAGGATTCGCCTGCATCCGAAAAAATGAACAGTATCGTATTTCCGGTTGATTTTAAATTTTCGGAAAAAGAAAAATTAATTTGGGCTGATTTTCTTCACAAATATTTTAAATGTATTTTTCATCTTTGCTATGTTGAATCTTCCGACCCGCTGTTTAAAAAGAAAATTACGGCGAATATGATTACCGCTAAAAAATTCTTAAAAGATAAAGGGGTTTATTTTGAAGTCGTAAAATTGCCGGGAAAAAATTTATATGACGAAACATTAAAATTTTCCGAAAAAATTAAAGCCGATTTAATTATGATTACGACAACAAAAAATATTAGTTTCCACGATTATATGCTCGGTGCTTCGGAACAAAAAATGATTGCCAACGAAAAGAAAATTCCGGTTATGACCATTAACCCCCGAAAAGACTTAACCAAATTTAAGGGGTTTAACTAATACTGCAACAATAATTTACAAAACAAGAGTCTCGGTGTGTCTTGAAGACACACCGAGACTCTTTTATTCCGGTAACTGAACTTATCGGTTTTTCCGGAGCTTCGGTCGCTGAGCTTGTTCTCTCTGGTCGCTGAGCCCGTCGAAGCGACGATATGTCGCCCATTGCTAACCCGGTTTCGACAAGCTCAACCTCCGAGAAATGCAATCGGTCGCTGAGCTTGTCCTTTAGATTTGTTTATTGAAATTTGTTAACTTTGAAAAACAAAC
>CAZCPV010000162.1:0-7257 GCA_964500765.1 uncultured Draconibacterium sp. | reverse complement strand
ATTTTTTTTATTTATCCGCTTGTACCTCCCCTCACCAAAGCATTTTTTACCGAATATTCGGAATACTTTTTTATATTTGCACATTAAAAATATCTTTTATGTTCGAATACATTACCGGAAAAATCACCGAAATAACACCCACCTACATTATTGTCGAAACCGGAAATATCGGTTATTTTGTAAACATTTCTTTACAAACCCATTCAAAAATAAACGGCAAAGACCAAGCAAAAATTTACATACACCAAATTATTCGCGAAGACACAAATGCCCTGTTCGGATTTGCCGACAAGTCGGAAAGACAAATTTTCCGCCTGCTCATTTCCGTTTCAGGTATCGGAGCCAATACGGCAAGAGTGATGCTGTCGTCATTATCCGCAAGCGAAATAAAAAATGCAATACGCACCGACAATGTTTCAACTCTGCAAAGTATAAAAGGAATAGGAGCAAAAACAGCCCAAAGGGTAATAATCGACCTGAAAGATAAAATAAACAAAACCGAAATTGACGATGATACCGGAGCAGCTTTTACAAGTTCAATTCCCGAAGAAGCATTATCTGCTTTAAGCATGCTGGGATTTCCGAAAACAAAGGCAGAAAAAGCCGTTAAGAAAATTTATTCGTCAAATTCAAATATAAGTGTTGAAGAACTTGTCAAAAATGCACTAAAAATATTATAATTCCGTTTAACTCAATATAATTTGCCTATGGCTGAATACTACTTTAAAAAATTTTAAATAAAATTTACAGTGAAATCATTCTTAAAGTCTTTATTAAAAGGGATTTTTATAATCGGAAGTTTTTTATTATTCGTTTCATTTTCGAATTTTTCTTATAAAAATACCTCAAAAGATTTATTTATTCCCGGTATAAAAGATTCAATACCGAAAGATTCTCTTATCTTTCCTTTTGAAGATTATACAAATAACCCGCAAATTTTTAAGAAAACATCACCGCTGTTTTTAAAAAATCCCTCTGCAATAAAATCATACGTAAAATACGACCCTAAGACCGGAAAATTTGTTTTTTACGATAAAATCGGAAATATTAATTACCGCAATCCGTATTACATGTCGTTCGACGATTTTATGAAATACAGCAACGAGCAGGAAATCCACAAATACTGGATGGAACGTTCGGCATTAGAAAATATTAAAGGCGAAAACAGTTTGGTCGATCGTTTGGTAAACAAAAATTTAATCGTTCCCATTCAAGGGTTCGACAAAGTTTTCGGAAGCAATACCATCAACATTAAACCGCAAGGTACGGCAGAGCTTATTTTCGGTCTGAAAATCAACAACAACGAAAATCCCGCATTAACAAAAGACCTTCAAAAAAATGTCAATTTTGATTTTGATATGAACATTAAAATGGGCGTTTCCGGACAAATCGGCGACAAAATGAAACTCGGAATTAATTTTGACACCGATGCAACTTTTGAATTTGAAAATAACGTTAAATTAGCTTATGAAGGCAAAGAAGACGAAATTATCCAAAAAATAGAAGCCGGAAACGTTACCATGCCTCTCTCCGGTTCTTTAATTACCGGAAGCCACAATTTATTCGGAATTAAAACCGAACTTAAATTCGGAAACCTGTTGGTTACCAATGTATTTTCACAACAAAAAGGACAAAGCAAAACCGTTGAAGTTCAGGGAGGTGCAACAACAACACCGTTTGAAATCACAGCTGACGATTACGATGCAAACAGGCATTATTTTATATCGCAATATTTCAGAGACCGCTACGACGAAGCATTAAAAAATCTTCCCGTAATAAGTTCAAGTATCAACATACGCAGAATCGAAGTATGGGTTACAAACAGAAGCGGAAGATTCGAAAATTCCAGAAATATCGTTGCATTTACCGATTTGGGCGAAAATGCCGATCATATTTATTCGCCCGAAAATTTTACCCCTTCCGGCAAAATCATTCCCGATAACAGCACCAATGATTTATATCAAAAAATGAATGACCAACCCGGACTGAGAGATATTTCCAATGTAAGTGCAGTATTATCTTCATTTCCGAATTTCGAAGCCGGCGACGATTACGAAAAAGTTCAAAATGCCCGTTTATTATCATCTTCCGAATATACATTCAACCCGACTTTGGGTTATATCTCATTAAATTCACAATTGAATAACGATGAAGTACTTGCCGTTGCCTACGAATATGAAAATACCTCCGACGGCAAAACCTATCGGGTCGGTGAATTCTCTAACGAAGAACCCTCGGCACCCGCAGTTTTGTTCTTGAAATTACTGAAACCTACGACCCTTTCAACTTCCAATCCAACATGGGATTTAATGATGAAAAATGTTTATTCGATTAACGCCTATCAGGTTAACAGCCAAGATTTCAAAATGGACGTAATGTATCGAAACGACAAAACCGGTTCTTCCATTAATTATTTGCCTGCCGGCGAAATTCAAGGACAAGTTTTATTAAAAGTAATGGGTTTGGATAATTTAAACAAAAATAACGAACCCGGGTCCGACGGTTATTTTGATTTTATCGATAAAATAACAATTAATGCATCTAACGGTAAAATATTTTTCCCTGTTACAGAACCCTTCGGCTCATATCTGAAAGAAAAAATAACCGGAGGAAGTACAGATCCGGAAATTAATCGTATTGCCGAACAATATGCCTTTACCGAACTTTATGACGAAACACAAAACGATGCAAGACAAAAAGCAGAAAAAAATAAATTCTTTTTAAAAGGCGAATATCGTTCAGCCGGCGGTTCGGAAATTAACCTTAACGCCATGAATATTCCGGAAGGTTCCGTTACCGTTACGGCAGGCGGGGCTATTCTGACAGAAAACACCGATTATACCGTTGATTATAATCTAGGAAGGGTTACAATAATAAATCAAAGTTTGCTCGAATCCGGAACACCGATAAAAATTTCGCTCGAAAGCAATTCTATGTTTGATATCGGCACAAAATCAATGATCGGCACCCATTTGGACTATCGAATTTCGGATAATTTTAATATCGGAGCAACATTAATGCACCTGCACCAAAAACCCCTTACAACCAAAGTAAACATCGGAGATATTCCGGTTTCAAATACCATTTGGGGAACCGATATTAACCTGAATCAAGAAGTCCCGTTTTTAACAAAATTTGTAGATAAATTTGTTCCTTTCGTCAAAACAAAAGCTCCTTCACATATTGATTTTTCCGGAGAATTTGCCCAACTTATCCCCGGTCATCCGAAAATTCTCGGAAACGAAGGATATGCAAATATTGACGATTTTGAAGGTGCAAAGGTAACGATTGATTTAAAATCTCCTTCGCGATGGAAAATTTCAAGTACCCCGCAAGGACAACCGAATTTGTTCCCGGAAGCCGATTCCGTCAACACCTTATCTTACGGCTATAACAGAGCTAAATTAGCTTGGTATAATGTAAATCGCGATTTTCTTACCGGTGCCGGTGCTTTAAGCTATTTAACGGTTGATTCCTTATCCGATCACCGTATCAGAGAAATACCCGAACAGGAAATTTTTCCGAACAGAGACCCCGAACATGATATTCCGCAATTTTTATATGTCTTAAATTTAGCTTACTACCCGACCGAAAAAGGACCCTATAATTATGATATTCCGAACGGAGTTCCCGGTATTTCTGCCGGTATTAACGAAAACGGAAAATTATACAATCCGGAAAGTCGATGGGCGGGAATTATGCAGGCATTAACAACCAACGATTTTGAAGAAGCCAATATTGAGTTTATCGAATTTTGGATGCTCGACCCCTTTATATACGACCCGAACCAAAACGGCGGAGATATTTATTTTAATTTGGGAAGCATTTCGGAAGATATTTTAAGAGATTCAAGACAAGCATTTGAAAACGGCTTACCGACTTCTTCAAACATTATAAATACGGATACTACTTCTTGGGGACGTATTCCGGTTTTACCTCGAATTACCGATGCATTTGCCAACGAACCCGCCGATGCACGTCAATTTCAGGATGTAGGATTAGACGGCTTATCCGACGAAGATGAAGACAGTTTTTTCAGCAGTTATTTGGAAAGTATTTCCGCTGCATACGGAACCGGTTCAAAGGCATATCAAGATGCTGTTGCCGACCCTTCCTGTGATGATTATCTGTTTTTCAGAGACCCGTCTTATGACGAAGAAAAAGCAGGGATTTTAGACCGTTATAAGAAATTTAATAACCAGGAAGGAAACTCTTTTTCCAAAGGCAATTTAGTAACTGCTACGGAATTAAGACCGGACATGGAAGACATTAATCGAGACTACACGCTGACAGAAAACGAAGCATATTTTCAATACAAAGTACATATCTCACCTTCCGATTTACAGGTAGGAGAAAATTATATTACCGACATCAGGGAAGCAAATGTTACCTTAAGAAACAAACATCAGGAAACGGTTAAATGGTATCATTTTAAAATTCCGCTTTCGGATTATCAGAAAAAAATAGGAAATATTGACGATTTTAAATCCATACGTTTTATCCGTTTATTCATGAAAAATTGGCAGAAACCGATTGTTTTACGTTTTGCGGAAATGGATTTAATCAGAGGTGATTGGCGAAAATACCGGCTTTCTCTTCTCGAAGGAACAGAAGGTTCCGGAACACCGGAATATACGGATGCCCAATTAGATGTTAATACCGTTAATGTTGAAGAAAATTCTTCCCGCGAACCCGTAAATTACGTTCTGCCGCCCGGCGTTACCCGCGAAATTTCTCCCGGAAACCCCTATTTGCAACAACTTAACGAACAGGCAATTTCTTTAAAAGTATTGAATTTAAGCGACGGAGATGCACGTGCTGCATACAAAAATGCAAGTTTGGATGTACGACAATATAAAAAGTTACAAATGTTTATTCATGCCGAAGCTGTTGAAGGCGAAATACTTAACGATGATGATTTATGTGCATTTATTCGTCTCGGTTCCGATTATAAAGAGAATTATTACGAATACGAAATACCGCTGAAACTGACAGCTCCGGGATATTACAGTACAAGCACCGACAAAAACGATCCGGACAGAGAACTCGTATGGCGACCCGAAAATATGCTCGACGTTGATTTTGATGTTTTTCAAGCCCTTAAACAAGAAAGAAATAAAAAAATAAGAGAAGGTGTCGATATTAATTTAACTTCCGAATATTCCGAATATATCGATGAAACGGGAAGAAGAGTAAGCATTGTCGGAACTCCGAATTTAAGCAATATTCGAACAATAATGATCGGTATCAGAAACCGAAAGAAAGAGAATAACATACTTCCGGACGACGGTTTACCGAAATCAATCGAAGTATGGATGAACGAATTAAGACTTGCCGGTTTTAATGAACACGGCGGCTGGGCTTCAAGAGGTCGCTTACAGGCAAATCTTGCCGACTTTTCCACCATTGCTTTGTCGAGCGAATACAGTACACCCGGTTTCGGCGGTCTCGAACAATCGGTTGACCAAAGACAACAATCTACTGATTTTAATTATGATTTTTCGGCAAGCACCGAACTCGGAAAATTCTTTCCCAAGAAATTCGGCATACGAATACCCTTGTATTTCGGCTATTCGGAATCTAAAAGTAATCCGGAATACGACCCTTTGAATCCGGATATTAAAATGCGGGCAACTTTAAGAAATTTAACACAAAAAGAACGAAACGATTACTTAAAAATAAGTCAGGATTACGTTAAAAGAAAATCAATAAATCTTACCAATATTCGTATTTCCGGAAATACGGAAAAAAAATCGAGAAAAAAACGTTCCGGAAATGAAAAACAACAAAAAGAAAAAAAGAACGGAAAAAAACCGAAATCGAACAAAAGAAAAATAACTCCGCTGTGGGCTTTATCCAACTGGACAACAAGTTACGGATACAACGAATTATTGTCAAGAAACATAAATACCGACCATAATTTATTGAAAATACATACCGGAGCCATTGCCTATAATTACAATATTACGCCGAAAAACATAAAACCCTTTTCAAAAGTCAAACTATTCCGAAAAAAAGCATTTCGCATCATCAAAGATTTTAATTTCTACTACATGCCTTCAATGATTGCTTTCAGAACGGATGTACGAAAATCATATAATGAAATTTTACTTCGTAATATAGAAAATTCCGATGTACTTCTTGAAGAAACTTACGACAAACAATTTACGTGGAACAGAGATTACGATTTAAGATATAATCTTTCGAGAAATCTCAAATTCACATACAGTGCAAACAATCAGGCATGGGTGGGCGAACCGGAAGGAAAAATTGACAAATCGGACGAGCAAAAATGGAATGATTATAAAAACAGCGTTATCGACAGTTTGAAAAGTTACGGCAGAACAACCGATTTTCATCAAAAACTGAACGGCACTTGGAATATTCCGATAAACCAACTCCCCTTGCTTGATTGGGTAAATGCAAATGCCCGATACGATGCCGATTATTTTTGGTCAATAGGACCGAAAACTGCCGACTCTACAATAAATTTAGGCAACACAATCCGAAACAACCAACGTATGCAGCTGACGGCACAAGCAAATTTCGGCAGACTGTATCGAAAAGTTAAATTTTTGAAAGAAGTTGATAATAAATTTAAAGGCAGGAAGAAAAAAGTTAAGAAAAAATTCAAAAACGTTAAATTCTCTAAAGAAAACGTCAGTTTAAAAAAGAACAAACCCCGAAGTATTACGCATAACCTTAAAACCGAAAATGTTAAGGTAACGGCTGTTGATAAAAAAGGAAAAGAAATAAAGGGAAGAACCGAAGTTATAAATGAAAATAAAATTAAATTTTATGCCGAAAAATCGGCAAAAAAAGTAAAAATAAGCATTACCGGAAAACGAGAAATCAAAGAAAATATTTTACGAATTATTTCGGATTATACGTTGTACGCCCTTATGTCCGTACGGAATATTTCATTAACCTATTCAACAAACAACGGAAATGTCGTACCCGGTTATATGAGAAAATCAAATTATCTCGGCTTTGAAAACCTCCGATTTAAAAATTTAGAAACAAATGCACCCGGATGGAAATTTGTTACCGGTGTTCCCGACCCTGATTTTCCGAGTAAAGCCGCCGCATACGGTTGGTTGTCGGGTGACAGTTTACTGAATACCCCCGTTGTTCAAACCTACGATATTACCTACAATTTTAAAGCAACCCTAAAACCGCTTAAAGGTTTACGCATTGACCTGACCGCCGACAAACGGGAAAGCAATCAAAACAGATCTTATTGGGTAGCCGACGAAA
>CAZCPV010000161.1:0-7273 GCA_964500765.1 uncultured Draconibacterium sp. | reverse complement strand
TTTCGTAAGCGGCAATTTTTGAAATCATCTCCGATACGCTGATACCTTGTTTTTTATTTTCGGCAATAACATTCAAGAAAATTAAAGCGGCGAGCAAACCCGAATCCGAGTAATAGAAATCTCTGAAATAATAATGTCCGGCAAGTTCGCCGCCGAAAACACCGTCAATTTCTCTCAATTTCGATGCGGCATAAGCACGCCCTACACGCCACATATTCATTTTAAAGCGGTCGCCGACATATTCTGCAACGGCTTTTGAGGTTCTTATATCTTGCAGAAATTTACCCGATTCATTTTTGTAATAATCTGCTAACACGGCAATCATTAAATCGGGAGAAATAAATTTTGCATTTTCATCGACAAACATAACTCGGTCGGCATCACCGTCAAAAATAATTCCGATATCGGCTTTTTCTTTTTTTACAAGATTTTGTAAGTCAACAATATTGGCGGGAATAAGCGGATTGGCTTCGTGATTGGGAAATGTGCCGTCAAGTTCGTCAAAAATATAAACGGGTTTCTCGTTGAGTAAATCTTTAATTAGCAAGGCAGCCATTCCGTTTGAACAGTCGATTGCAACTTTCAAATTCGAAATATCGGGGACATATTTTTTCAGAAAATCAAGGTATTCATTTTTTTTATCATATTCTGTTATTTTACCTCTGTTGTTGCTTACGACAACAGTTTCGTTTTTCATCATTTCTTCCAAATCTTTCAATCCGCTGTCGTAGCCCACGGGGAGCGCATTTGTTCGCGAAATTTTCATTCCGTTGTATTGCTTTGCATTGTGCGAAGCGGTAATCATTACGGAAGCATCAAAACCGTGTTTGGCGGTAAGCCAATAAACCATCGGCGTAGTGGAAAGTCCGAGATTATATACATCGGCACCGGCATCGTTTATACCTTTGCACAAATATTCAAAAATTTCGGGCGATGAAATTCTTACGTCTCTGCCGACAAGTATTTTGTTTGTTTTTAACAATTTCGGCAAAAAATATCCGACTTTGTATGCGTCGTCTTTATTAAAATCTTGGTTGTAAATGCCTCTGATGTCGTATGCGTGAAATGCTTTCATATTTATTATTATTTGAAATTTCAGGGCAAAGTTATTATTTTTTTCGGCTTTTCAAATCCGAAATTTTCTGTACGTTTAAAAATATGTTTTATATTTTAATAAAATTATTTGCCGGATTAAAATCAAAATATTTACATTTGTATTCGAATTTATTTTTTAACTAAAACACAAAAAATTATGATTAAGAAACTATTTTTAGCTGTTGCAACAGTATTTTTTGCAACAAGCGTATTCTCGCAAAATTTTGCAAAGGGAGATAAAGCGTTGAATGTCGGGATTGGTTTAGGACATGGCTTTTCTTCGTATACTTACAGTCTTACACCTATTCCTTCGTTTAATGCCAGTTTTGAAGCAGGTATTGTTGATATTCCCAATGTAGGCGTAATCGGTGTCGGAGGGTTCGGCGGTTTTCAAGTTTCCCCACATTCGGGAGGTGTTTATTCAAATACGATTATTGCCGGTCGCGGTGTTTTTCATTTTCAGTTTTTTGATACCGGGGATTTTGATTTATATGCCGGAATAAATACCGGATTTGGTCTGGAAAGAGACGGTTATTACGGATGGAGTGATAATTATTTTGTAGATGATGAATTTATCGGAGCCCGTTGGATGAAAAATGATAAGTTCGGTTTTTTTGCCGAACTCGGATACGGCATTTCTTATCTTAAAGCCGGAATAACTTTAAAATTCTGATAATATGATTAAAAAAACTCTTATTTTAGTGTCATTCCTTTTTTCCGTACAATTTATGTTCGGACAGTATGTTTTTATGAAAAAATACACCGGAATTGATTTGGGTGCCGGTTATCGAACCATTGGACTCGGCGTACAAGGTCCCGGTGTTCATTTTAATATTGAACGCGGCTTGGTGCAAATACGTAAAGTGGGATCTTTAGCTGCCGGATTAAGAGCCAATGCGGTTTTTCCTTTGGGTGAAAATACCGTTGAACCATCCTTAACTTTAAGAGGGACTTATCATGTGGGCTTGTTTCGAACGAAAATTGTTGATTTATACACCGGAGCAGGTGTTGCTTTTGATTTAGAACAGGGGCATCATGTTCATCCGGATACTTTTGTCGGAGCAAGATATAAATTTGATAACCACACAAAATCGAAAGCAGCTTTATTTACCGAGGTTTCTTATTACGGTACAAATTATAATATTGGATTGAGTATGATACTTCAATAGAGCTAAAAGATTTTATTATAAAAAAGATGCATTCTTAACAGAACGCATCTTTTTTATAATATGATAATTCAGGGAATTCCCGTAAATACAAAAATCAGCTTATTTTATCAGACTGATTTTTTATTTTAAATTTTTGCAAGATTAGCTTCTTATCATCTAAAAGTAAAGTGTAATATTTCAACATAATAAGAGTATTGAAATTTGTAATTTGCATTCAAGGGTGGTAATTCTGCCGGAGGATGTAATTTAACGATTTGTCAATTTCAGAAACGTGTAAACTATACCGATTATATTTTTTATACGTTATATTGTCGGTATGTTTTTTGTTTTAAATTTATCAAAACCTAAATTATGAAAAAAACGCACATTTTAATATCGGTATTTATACTGTTGTTTTCAATTGCTTCTGCACAAGTAGAATTAGTAAAAGATCCGGCTGCAAAAAAAATATTGGATGCTGTTTCAAAAAAAGTTTCACAAAGTAAAGGTATAAGAATAAAATTTACTTATACGACTGATAATCGTCAAAATAATTATCATGATACTCAAAAGGGATATGTTTTTTTGGAAGGACAAAAATTTAAAGTAATTATTCCGAAAACGGAGATTATTTCCGACGGACAATCCGTTTGGACTTATATGAAGGAGGATAATGAAGTAACTATCTCTGAAACAGATACTTCCGAGGTGTCGATTTTTAATCCGGGAAAATTATTTACGGCTTATAAACACGGGTTTAAATACCTGTTAATAGGTGTAGAAACCATCGACAATATAAAATATAATGTTATTGATTTGTATCCCGAAGATACCGAAAACAGTCCGTATTCCATAATCAGAATTAAAATTAATAAAGCAACAAATGAAATTTATTCATTAAAAACATCGGGTAAATCAGGTGTTGATTATACATTTAAAGTTGTTGAATATAAAACGAACATAAAGCTGCCCGAAAAATTGTTTGAATTTGACAAGACAAAGTATCCTTCGGATATTGAAATTTCGGATATGAGATAAAATGATTTTTTGATTTTTAATTTTTAGTTTATATATTTACAAGTTGAATATAATTTTTCAATAATATGAGCAAAGGAAAAATACTTATCGTTGAAGATGACAGTATGTTGTGTACGGTTTTTGAGATGTTTTTGGAAGAATTGGGTTATGAGCATTGCGGGACGGTTGCATCCGGTGAAGATGCTTTAATACATCTTGAAAACAAACAACCGGATTTAATATTAATGGACATTCATCTGAAAGGAGAAATTGACGGAATTGAAACGGCAAAGCAAGTTCTTGAAAAATATGATATCCCGATTATTTATATTTCCGGCGACAGCGATGTAAAAACAGCTGTGCGGGCGGTATTAAAAAATACATACGGATTTATGACCAAACCGGTATATAAAGACAGTTTGGAGTTAAATATTGAATTTGCCCTTCACAAACATAAAATAATGAACGGATAAATGTTTTGAATCAAAATATCCGAATTAATTTCGAAACTTCCTTTCGTTTTTATTTTATTCCGTACCTAAAAAAACACCCTGCTTTCCGAATACATAACATTGTAATTTATTGCTTATGAGAAGAATATCCGCCGAATATATTTTTACGGGAAAAACTGTTCTGAAAAGAGGAATTATTGAGATTGACGAAACGGGAAAAATTATTTCCGTAACCGATACCGGCGGTAAAATTGCAGAACAAGCATCTTTGGAATTTTATAACGGCGTAATTGTTCCCGGATTTATAAATGCCCATTGTCATCTTGAACTTTCGCATATGAAAGGGATGATTGAAAACACATTGGGTAGGGGGTTGCCCGGTTTTATTGACGAAATAATATCAAAAAGAAACTTTCCGGAAGATTTACCGGAGCAAATCGACAGAGCCGATAAAGAAATGAAAAAGAAAGGGATTGTTGCCGTCGGGGATATTTCAAATACCGATGACAGTTTTTCCGTTAAAGAAAAAAGTAAAATTTATTATCATACTTTTGTCGAAGCGTTTACGATAAGCGACGAAGCGGTTGACGAAACTTTTAAAACAGCCGAAAACAATTTTTTAAAACTCAAAGAAAGAAAATTGCCGGCAAGTATTGTCCCGCATGCGGCATATTCCGTTCCCGACAGATTGTATAAACGAATTGCCGATTTTGAAAATAAAAAACCGAAAATTATTTCCGTACATAATCAGGAAACACCCGGTGAAGACGAGTTAATAAAAAATAAAAGCGGTACTTTGGCAGATGTGCTTACAAACAAAGGATTTTTACTTGATGAATTTTCGTATCCCGGCAAAACAGCACTGCAGACCAATTTGCACTATTTGAACAAAAAAGATACTATACTGCTGATACACAATACCTTCTCAAAAGAAAACGATATTGATTTTGCCGAAAATTTTTCCGATAATATTTATTGGGTTTTTTGTCCTATATCGAATCTTTATATTGAAAAAATGCTGCCGAATATCCCTTTATTTTTTCAAAAAGGCGTAAAAACCTGTATCGGCACCGACAGCTATGCTTCGAATACCGAATTGTCCGTTTTGAGTGAGTTGAAAGTTATTATCGAAAAATATCCCGAAATCCCTTTTGAAAAGCTGATTGAAGCTGCAACAATTAACGGAGCAAAAGCATTAAAAATTAATGATAAATACGGCAGTATAGAAATCGGAAAAACACCCGGGTTAAATCTCATTTCAGCTTTTGATTTTAAAAAAATGACATTAAAATCAGATAGCAAGATTAAGGTATTGGCATAAAAAAACCTCCGAAATTTCCGGAGGTTTTTCATTTATTTGAAGTGAAGATTTATTCGCCGCCCAATAAATATCCTATGGATAATCCGAAGAAGATATTTTTTTGAGAAGCATCACCCGTGATAGCAACTGTTTTGTCATCTTTTGTTGCATAATTTGTTGCACTGTAATTTGTACTGCTTGTGTTAATGAAATTTAACATTCCCAAGCCGGCATTTAATTCAACAAAAACACCCGAGAAATTTGCTCCGACACCTAAATTAAAACCGAAATCGGTTTTATTGTATAAATCGCCTTTTCCGCCTTCATTATTCGTGTCCGAATAAGTATCAAGAGGATTAAAACTTGTATTAGGATCGCTGAAAATATCTAAAGTTCCTGTTTGAGATTCGGAAGCATTGGTCCATGTTGCAGTTTGATTGCCTTGAAGAGCATAAGCAAAATAAGGGCCTACAAAAACATAAGCAGGACCGAAACTGAATTTAGGAGAAATTCCTATTTGTAAATAATTAATGTTTTGGTTGTACTTATACTCTATTCCCAAAGCACGATAAGGCCAGTTGGCATCTGTTTCGTCTTTCGAATCATAATCAGAACCAAGTTGATTAAACGTAACATCCGCTCTTAAACTCATCATATCGTTAACCGGCATTTCACCTACTAAACCAAAATTGAATCCCGTACTCATTTTAGAACCGTCCGGAGAATAAAAATTAATTAAATAGCCCGACATATTATATCCGGCTTTAACACCGAATTTTTGTGCGTTCATTGTAAAAGCAAATAAAATTGCTGCTGATAATACCAATAATTTTTTCATAATTGTATATTTTAATTAAACATTATTTATGTCAAAATTAAAAAAAAAAAATTAATATAAAAATATATAAATAATTAATTATTTGATTGATACCTGAAATTTGCAAGTTTACGGCTGAAATACGATGACTTGCGGATTTTAGGTGCTACATTAAAATAATACTCCGACGGATAAACTGACGGTATAATTTTTCATATAGTCATCGGAACTTGTATTTTTTATATTTGTTAAACCGGTTCCGTAACGGGCTTCGGCAAAAAACATTAATAATTTTACTCCCAAACCGATATTTACACCCGCATCGGTACGTTTGTACGTAATGTTATCGCCGTTAAATTCGCCGTCTTTAAAAACATCGTTTGAGGGCACTTGTCCGTAATCGGCATATTGGCTCTCGGCTAATTTTTTTCCGTCAACCGTTATTGTTGCAATATCTTTTCCGCTTACGGCATAAGCAAGATACGGTCCCGCTGTTATGTATGCCGGTCCGAGTTTCAGTTTTAACAAAAGCGGAACTTCAATATAATTTAATGTAAGTGAAGTATTTATAACGGCATCCGTACCGTTTAAATTAACATCGCTTTCAATATTATAACCCTTTTGTGAATACAGTGCTTCGGTTCTGAAACCGATTTTTTTTATCGGATTTATTTCTAAAATCAATCCGCCTTGCAGTCCGCCGTTTAAAGCAGCTGTTTGGTAATCCTGAAGGGTTGTGCTTGAATTAACACCGGATAAATTTATTCCGGCTTTTAAGCCGAAACCGAATTTTTGAGCATTTCCCGATAAAGAAATCAAAAATGCTGCGGAAATAAAAAGAATCTTTTTCATATTGTTGTGTTTAAGGATAAATTAGATAATAATTACCAAATATACGAAAAAATATCGTTACTTATTTTATCAATACATAATTAATTCCGAAAGAAATTACTTTATTGCTTAAAGCATCGGTATTGAGTTCCGAACTTCCGGTCATACTGTGCGTGTATCTTAAAAAGAAATCTAATTTTTTGATGTTATAGATACATCCGGCTAAAATTCCCGCATCAATTCGGCTGTATTTATAATCCGGATTATGAAAATCTACATTTACGGAAGAAATTTCTCCGGTATAGTAATCTTTACGTTTGTATTTGCCGTCTGTCCAATATGCTCCGTATCCCCCTATGTAAATATTGAAATAAGAATCTCGTGTTTTCACCAGAGCGTAATGCCCCGAAATCGGGATTTCTGCATAATTCATTGTATTATATGTTGTTGCATAAGGCGGCTGTTCGGTTTTTAATCCTTTTTGCGAATATAAAATTTCTGTCTGTACCGAAATAATTTTGTTTAAAAAATGATGTATTGCAATTCCTCCGGTAAAACCGGATTTTAACTTTCTTATCGGTTTTACCAAATCATTATTGTTTTTGTTCAGATA
>CAZCPV010000160.1:0-7277 GCA_964500765.1 uncultured Draconibacterium sp. | reverse complement strand
TGCCGTCAAAAATTTTATTATACCGGAAAGAAACTATGAAAAAGATAAGGAATGGTTGCTCTACGCAGAGGAAGCAGACTTACTGAATGTTGTTCTGTTTAGTTGCACGGCAAAAGATTGGAGAGACGCAAACCCTGAATTAGCCAAGAAATCTATGAATATTCGAGATATTGCAAGTATCAACGAATTAGCAATTTTATCGAATTTAGAGACTCTTAATGCACAAATGATAAAAGAGAAAATTGGAAAAAGAGAACGTTTTCTAAAACTAAAAGAAATTGCTGAATATCAATTAACTGTTTTGAATGAGAAAGATTTTATGAAAGCATTGAAAAAACTTAATGATAATGTTTATTTCGAACAAAAAAAACAGATTAAAAAAATAAAAACGAAACGTAAATAAAAAACACATTACAACTGTCTATAATAAAATATTCAGCGATAAATAAAGATTACCGAAACACAAAAAATAATCGTTTCAAAATGCGGTACGCAACATATTCAAACCATTACAAAACAATCACATGAAAACATATTTTTTAATTCTAAGCATTCTTTTAACCGGAACACTTTCCGCACAAGTTAATTTCGATACCTATTTTCGGGATAAATCTCTGCGATTTGATTATATTATAGGCGGAAACGGCAACGAAACAAGTGTTTATTTCAATAAATTAAAAGAAGAGCCGTTTTGGGGCGGTTCAAAGAAAAATTTAATCGATAAATTTAATTTCGGAGATTTCAGAATTTTAGTTTTCGATTCTGCCGGAACAAAACTCATTTATTCTCGCGGATTTTCCGATTTATATGTCGAATGGAAAGATACAGAAGAAGCAAAACAAACAAGTCGCAGCTTTTATGAGTCCGTTCAAATTCCGTTTCCGAAAAACGATATTGTTATAAAAATAGAAATGCGAGACAAAAAAAATGTTTTTAACACCTTATTCAAAACAGCAATAAATCCGAATGATATTTCAATTATAAAAGACAAACAGATAAAATATACAACGGAAAAATTATATAATTCGGGCGATTCGCACAAAAAACTTGACATTGTAATAATTCCCGACGGATATACACAAGAAGAAATGCAGAAATTCAAAAATGATTGCAATCGCTTTATCAGCTATTTCTTTGAAGTTGAGCCGTTTAAAACATACAAAAACAATGTAAATTTTTGGGCTGTCGATGCTTATTCGGAAGAATCCGGAACCGATATTCCGAGCAAAAATATTTGGAAAAATACGCTGTTAAATACACATTTCAACACCTTCGGTTACGAACGATATTTAACGACACAAGATATAGAAACTGTCCGAAATTCGGCGGCTTACGTTCCGTACGACCAAATTTACATTCTGGTAAATACGGATAAATACGGCGGCGGCGGTATTTACAACTACTACAATTTATGCTCGGCGGATAACCAATATTCCGACAGAGTTTTTACGCACGAATTCGGGCATGCTTTTGCGGCTCTTGCCGACGAATATCAATACGGTTACGACAAAGCCGAAGATTTATATGATATGACGGTGGAACCGTGGCAGGTAAACATTACAAATTTGGTCGATTTTGATTCGAAATGGAAAAAATCGGTTGATAAAAATACGCCCGTACCTACGCCCGATGTTCCGGAATTTGCTGAAAAAATCGGTGCCTTTGAAGGTGCCGGATACGTAAAAAAAGGTATTTACCGCCCGATGCACGATTGCAAGATGCGTTCAAACGCAACCGATAAATTTTGCCCGGTTTGTTACAAAACAGTTTTGGAAATGTTGTTGTTTTATTCCGAATAAGCAATAAAAAAACAGCAACATTTTATTGCTGCCGTTTTTTTAAATCTCCTTAATTTTAACTGTCAACTAATTTTTTATTTTACAATGACTAAGTTTGGGTGTCCAAGCAGAACCGCCGAATTTACCCTCAATCGTTAATTTTTCTCCTGCCGTTCTTTTTGCATCGAGAGCATCGCTGTCCACTTTGCCGTCAAACGAACAACCGACTTTATAAATCGGATTTACGGCTTTTTCGCCCAAATCAACCCTTGTTGCCAATATATTTCCGTTACCGTCTTTCGAAGTTGTTGTTGCATAATAAACACCGGTTACGCTTATTAAATCTTTTGCTGCCAATGTTTCATATACAGAAGTTAAAGCATTTGCCAAATCGCCGGAAAATACGGGTTTCGATAAATCAAGGTCGGCAATTGAGTTGAATCCTTCATATCCCTCATCTTCCGATTTAATAATTTCGGCGTCGTAAATACTCATTGTCAGCTTATTACCCCATTTATCATCTACACGGTATCCCATATCTAATTTCCCCTTTATTGCGAGTAATTTTCCTGCCTTAACGGTTTGCTCCGGTAATTCGATTTTTAATTTTACGTTTATTGATACTTTCTTACCCGAATTGTCTTTTTTATTAAGCATTTGGATATTTCTCCCGTGTATTTTTACTTCTTTGTTTCCCGGATATGCATACGGATAAACTAATAAAACGGCTTCTTTTTGAAATAAAAAATTGGTAACATTGCAAAATTCTTCCGCCGTAAAATCTGATTTTTTCAATAATTCAGGAATATTTGCAAATTCTTTTACGGATTTCGTTTCTTTTACTTCCGTATTCTCTGATTTATTCATGACAGAATCTTTTTCGGATTGTTGATTGTTTTCGGAATTATTGTTTCCGCATGATTGTACAAAAATCAACGAACCCGCTGCTAAAAATAAAAAAATTAATTTTTTCATAATAAATATATTTTAATTAGTAAAATAATAAAAAACTGTTTCAACAAATATACGTATTAAAATGTATCGTTAAAAATAAAAATTACCGTAAATTTTTATTCCATAGATTCGTAAAAATTTCATACTGCACATATAATCAGACATTTATATAGATTATGAAAAAATAATTCTTGTTTTGTGATGACCTTTTGATGACTTCAAAACCGAGAATTATTGCAGTTAATTTATACTTTTACAGAAATTTTATTTCAATAGTTAAAAAACAAATTATGAAAAAACCGAAATTTCTTGAACCGGATGAAAATTTAATCGGAAAATGGACAATAGTTTACAAACCCGAAAACAAGGGATTGTATAACGGAAATTTATACGTTACCGATAAACGTCTTATTTACGATGCAAAATTTGATTTGTCCGCAACCGGTTTGATAAAAGAAACTCTAATGTTGCAGTGGGGCAGTCAAAAATTTTTGGCAATTCCGAAATCGGAAATAGAGAATACGGAAATAAAATCTTCTTTTTTTAAGAAACAACTTATTGTGCATTTAAAAGACGGAAGCAAACATATTTTTGATTACGGAATGTTGTCGGTTAAAAAATTGGCGGAAGCCGTAAAATAATTTTCACTCATTTAAAATTTTTAACCCGAATACCGAGTAACAAAACATCGTCAACTTGTTTATTTTTTCCTTTCCAGGAATTAAAAGCATTCAGGATTTTGCGTTTTTGTATTTTTACGGAATCTTTTGAAACTTCCGTTAATAAATTTTTAAGATTTTTAAGCAAAAACTTTTTCCTGTCGGGACCGCCGAATTGGTCAAAATATCCGTCGGAAAACATATAAATCATATCGCCTTCCTGCAAGCGAAATTTCTTTAAAGCAAACGGTTTTTCTTTGTAGTGAATGCCTATCGGCTGATTATCGGCACTCAGTTCTGTCATTTCCGGTTGCTCATCCTTTTGTCTGACAATAAAGAGCGGATGATTGGCTCCGGCAAATTCCAAAGACAAATCATTTGTATCTATTGCACATAAGGCAATTTCAATACCTTCGTTTCGGCTTTCCATATACCTATTTTGATGCAGTGATTTTTTAACTGTTTCACGCATTTTTTCAAGAGCGGCAGCAGGATTTGTTATTTTTATATCTTGTATAACATCGTTTAATACAGTCGTTCCCATCATTGCCAAAAATCCTCCCGGAACCCCGTGCCCTGTACAATCTGCAACTGCCGCTATTATATAATCGCCTCTTTTTTTAATCGAATAAAAATCTCCGCTTACAATATCTTTCGGTTTATAAATAATAAAAAAATCCGACAGTATCTTCGATATTTCGGTATCGGAAGGCAATACGGCAGTTTGTATTTTTTTTGCATAATTAATACTGTCCGTAATATATTTATTTTTTTCTTTTATTTTGATATTGGCTTCTTTCAAATTGTCGGCTATCGACTTTATTTCTTCATTTTTTTGATTTAATTCGGTATTAACTTCCTCCAAATAATCTGCTTGTGTTTGGATTTCCTCTTTTTGCGTAAGAATTTCCGCCGTTCTTTCTTTTACCATATTATCCAATCGGATATTCTCTTTTTCCAAACGTTTTGCATTTAATTTTACAAATCCCCAAATAAGAAAACCTAACAAAACAAGATACACAATATAAGCATAAATTGTTCTGTACCAAGGCGGAAGAATTTCAAAAGTATAACTTACCGGTTGGCTTTCGATACCGTAAACACTACGCCCTTTTACAAAAAAAGTATAGCTGCCTTCATGCAAATTTGTGTATTCTTTAAAATTTATTTTGCTCCAATCCGACCATTTGTTTTTCCTTCCGTTTTCAAGTTTATAACTGAATTCATTTTCGTCTCCTTCGTATGAAGTCAAAGTAAATTTAAAGGATATATCATTATAAGAATAATCAATACGAATATTTTGCAAACCCTTTTTTGCCGGTTTTCCCGAAGGTAAAATTCCGGAAAATATAATCGAATCGTTTTTCAATTTAATTTTCCGGATAATACAGTTCCCCTTTCGGTAAAAATTTTTATGATTACGGATTGTATATTTATAAAGTGTTTTATTGTTTAATGCCCATAAAATGCTGTCTCCCGATTTATGAATTGTATTTATCCCCGAGAATCTTTTATACGGAACAGTTTCGGAAAAATATTTCCCCTCTTTTTTATAAATTTTCGCAACAAAGGTCTTATTTGTTTCCGGATTTCGTGCCAAAAGCAAATAGTTCCCTTCTGAAAACTTTTCAAACTGCAAAATTTCAATATGTTCAGGCAAATATTCCGTATATTTTTTGTCTCTGATAAATTCTTTTTTTACCGAATTATAAACAAACAGTCCTTTATCCGTATAAGCAAAAATTGTTGTGTCAATTTTGTTAATATCGTTTATTTCTGCATTAATTTTAATATCTGTCGAACTATGCGTTTCAGAATTATATAAAACCGGTTTTCCGTCAAGAATTAAGAGCAAATCGGCTTTATCAAATTCGCATCCGATATAAACAAGATTACCAAACTCGGCAATTTTTTCGGGCGATAAAAATGATTTATTTTGAAAAGTCATTCTGTACAAATCGTAATTAACCGTGTAATAAACCGTATTTTTCTGCGAATCGGATTGAATAATTGAACCGTAATTTATACTGTTAATTTTTACGGGATAATTTTTATCGATTCGATACATTCCGTAAACGGTATTTACGAAAAATAAAGAATCTGTTTCGGTATGAAAAATAAACGGGGAAAGGATTTGCAAAGCATCTTTTCCGCTGAGTTTTTGCACGCCTTTAAATTCGCCGGAAGTATAATAATATAAACCCAAATTTGATGTTACGTAAAACTTATCGTGAAAATAAAGCACATCATAAATACTCCCGTTTATACCTTGTTTCTTTGTAAAAAGTTCATAAGGCGAATTAATGTCAATTTTTGAAATTCCGTACGCCGTTGATGCCCACAATTCATTCCGGTTATCTTTAAAAAGATAATGAACGGTGTTGCTTTGCAATCCTTTTTTTTCATTAATAATGTTAATAATTTTTCCGCTGCTGTTTATAATTATTACACCGTTACGAATTGTTCCGACGGCAAACCTTCCGTTTCCTAAATTAACAGCTCCGGTATAAAGTTGATTGGTATTCAAAAAATTATTTGTCGCTTCTATATCTTTTTTATTAAAATAGGTTTCCGTCGTAAAAATTTTATCGGAATCGGGAGCATTCGGACTATAAATTGCCAAACCATTTAAATCGCCCGTTAATTTACTTTCGGAATTATACGAAATCATAAACCACGGATGCTCTTTTTCCATTCCTTTTAAAGGAATAATACTGTCGCCTTTTAATTTGTAGGTCCCTTTTCTTCTTATTGAAACAAATACCTCTTCTTTTCCGGCTTTGTATAACAAAAAAGGAGGTGCATCGGTATTAATTTTTTTTACCGAAGGGTTCTTTCCGGGATTATATCTGAATAAAAATTCATTACTTGCAAACCACACATTTCCGTTTGCCGATTTTACCGTCCAAACATCTGAAAATGAACGATACAAGCTGTCTAAACTGTCAGAAAGCGAAATGTATTTAATTCCGTTTTTTCCGTCAAAATCAAGATAACCGAATTCGCCTACGGCACCGACAAAAATTTTACCTTCATCATTTTTACACAAAGACCGGACAGGCGATTTCTTCGGTAATTTAATATTTTGCCATTCGGTTCCGTCATATATCAGTACTTCGGAATTGCCGCCGAAATACATTATTCCGTTATTGTCTTGAGCTGCAGCCCAAATTTGCCCCTCGGCACGATATTCTTCCGGTGAAAAATTTTTTATAAAGGGTGTTCCTGTTTGCGAAAATAAAATATCGAAAACAAAAATAAAAAATATGAGACCCGAAAGCTTTTTCATTTAAAAAATATTGACGATAAAGTTAAAGTATTTTTCTATATTTGTAAAATTAATCTTAATGTTTTGTTTAAATGGAAAGAATAAAAGGCAAAGATTTTATAAACCCGCGATTTGAAAAAAAATTTAACAACAACATTATTGCAAAGTTTATTTTGCAATTAAAACGATACAATAAAATCAACAAACTTTATTCGGAAAATTTCGATAAAGACGGTATTGAATTTATTGATTCCGTTATTGATTCGCTTGGTATTCAATATGAAGTTGATGAAAACGATTTAAAAAGAATTCCGGAAACCGGTGCTTTTATTACCGTTTCGAACCAACCTTTCGGCGGTATTGACGGGCTGTTGCTTTTGAAAATAATGTTGAATAAAAGACCTGATTTTAAAATACTTGAAAACTTTTTATTGCATACAATCGAACCGTTAACGGATTTTTCGATGCCTTTAACCGAAAAAGACGAATCCGACCCTAACAAATTCAGTTTTACAACCCTGAAAAGAACCTTGCAATACGTTAAAGACGGAAATTCATTGGGTATTTTTCCGGCAGCCGAAATCTCAAAAGTTCATTCCTTAAATAATATCAGTGATA
>CAZCPV010000159.1:0-7319 GCA_964500765.1 uncultured Draconibacterium sp. | reverse complement strand
ACAAAACACTTCACTAAACAAAATTAAAGTTTCGGTGTTTTTTTATACAAATTTTAGTAAACTGTAAGCTACTATCTTTCAGTGAAATAAACAGTAGAATTAAAACCGAAACCAATTTTGTTTTTAACGTTCCGTATTTTGAAAATTTATCAAAAATTCTTGTAGGTCTCTTCAGCAGTTTGCAAAATTCCGGTTTTAATTAAAAATCCTCCGCTTTCTGAATATTCCTATTTAACAGTGTTATAATCGCCTATACTTAAATTTTCTTTTTGTTTATTTACAGTTACAAAATTTCCTATCATCGAATTTGAAAAAACAGCTTCTTTTATGTTAGAATTTGATTGAATTATTGAATTATTGATAACGGAATTTTTTATAATCGTATTTTTTCCGACAGAAACAAAAGGCCCGATAACGGAGGAGTGAATTTCTGCACCCTCATCAATAAAGCACGGTTCGATTATTACGGAAAATTTTTGTGTGCTTTTTTCGGAAATTTTATTTCCGAGATGATGCAAAATTCGTTGATTTGTATGAACAGTTGCATCTTTGTTTCCGCAATCGAGCCATTCGGTAACCGTTGCCGTTAAAAACTTCGTGTTTTTATTTTTCATATTTTCGAGAGCATCGGTCAATTGGTATTCGTTATTTCCTTTTATTTCATTGTCAATCAGGTATTTAATTTCTTTTCGTAAGTTTTCTCCGTTTTTAAAATAGTATATTCCGATGATGGCTTCGTCGGAAACGAATTCTTTGGGTTTTTCAATAAAATCGGTAATAAAACCGTCGGTATCTTTTTTTACTACGCCGAATGCTTGGGGGTTATCAACTTTTTTTGTCCAAATCAGCGAGTCGTTTTCTTCGTCAAGATTAAAATCGGCTTTAAAAAGGGTGTCGGCAAAAGCAATGATAACTTTTTGATTAAGAGACGGTTCTGCACAATAAATTGCATGTGCGGTACCGAGTGCTTCGGTTTGGTAATAGATTTTTCCTTTTGCTCCGAGATTTTCGGCAATTGACAGTAAAGAATTTTCGACTTCTTTTCCGAAATTTCCGATAATAAAAGCGATTTCTTCAATTTTTGATTTCGATACTTTTGTAATTTCTTCGGCAAGTCGTTGCACAATCGGCTTTCCGGCAACGGGAATAAGCGGTTTCGGAATTGTGAGCGTATGGGGACGCATTCGTTTTCCCATTCCTGCCATCGGTATTATCAGTTTCATAAATGTTTAGTTATTTTTTATAAAATATCTTGTTTTAAAAATGTTTGATAATTTCGTTTATTTCTTCTTCCGTAAAATCTTCTGCATAAAATTCTTTAAAAAATTCAATTTTTAGGTTTTTTTCGGAAATATCTTTATTTTTTGCTTTTATTCTTTTTTTTGTCATTTCTATGATAAATTCCGTTAAATCAAGATTCAGTAAAAATCTCTCTTTCAAAGGTTTTTTCATAAAAATTTCAAATTGCTTATCATATATTTCTTCCGAAGTGTCATACATTTTTACAGTAAATTAAAATTATTGAAAATAGTAATTATTTTTTGCAAAAGTTTAAAAATCGGCATTTAAAACAATTGATTTTGACTGTTATAATTAATTTTACCGAGATGTTTGTATGCAGCTTCGGTAACTTCCCTGCCTCGCATTGTGCGTTTTATAAAACCTTCCATAATTAAAAAGGGTTCGTAAACTTCTTCGATGGTGCCTCCGTCCTCTCCCACTGCCGTTGCAATAGTATTTATTCCGACAGGACCGCCGCTGAATTTATCGATAATTGTTGTAAGGATTTTATTATCCATTTCATCAAGTCCTTTTTTGTCAATATTTAAGGCATCAAGTGCATATTTTGCTATTTCAATATCAATAATACCGTTGCCCTTTACTTGTGCAAAATCTCTTACTCTCCGCAGCAAGGCATTTGCTATACGCGGTGTTCCTCTGCTTCTTCGGGCAATTTCTACGGCTGCGTTTTCTTTTATTTCAACATTAAGAATTTTTGCCGAACGTTTTATAATAGTCGTTAAGATTTCTGCATTGTAATATTCCAAGAGAAACTTAATACCGAAACGTGCTCTTAAAGGCGATGTAAGCAAGCCGGCACGCGTTGTTGCACCTACAAGGGTAAACTTGTTCAATGTCAGCTGTAAAGAGCGTGCAGCCGGACCTTTATCAATCATTATGTCGATACGAAAATCTTCCATTGCAGAATACAGGTATTCTTCGATAACCGGACTCAAACGATGTATTTCATCAATAAACAGTACATCGTTTTCTTCGAGATTTGTTAATAGTCCGGCAAGGTCTCCGGGTTTATCAAGAACGGGACCCGATGTTATTTTCATGCTGACACCGAGCTCGTTGGCAATAATATTTGAGAGTGTTGTTTTTCCGAGCCCGGGCGGTCCGTGCAACAAAACATGGTCGAGTGCTTCATCTCGCATTTTTGCGGCTTCGACAAAAACTTTAAGATTTTCAAGAACTTTTTTTTGTCCTTTAAAATCGGAAAATTGAGCCGGTCTTAATTGTTGCTCAAAAATTTCTTCTGTTTTTGATATGTCGTTATTTCTTAAATCCAAAGTTAATTTTTTACTTTTTGTCCGTCAATTTTATAAATTTTACCCCCTTTATATTCGATAATTGTATTTAAATCACCTTCGGGCGTATATTTTTTCCATTTTTTTACTTTTTGTCCGGCAGCGTAATAGCGTATTTCTTTTACTTTTCCGCTCGGATAGTAATAAATGTGTTTTCCGTCGGGATAGTTTTCGATATAATTTCCTTTAAACTGCAATTTTCCGTCGGGATAGAATGCTTTCCACTCGCCTTCTTTTTTTCCGGATATATATTTTCCTGTTTCAGTATAATCATTTACGCTTGTTTTCCACTCTCCGCTTTTTAAACCGTAAATATAATTTCCTATTGATAATGTGTCTCCTTCTTCGGTAAGTTCGAAAAATTTTCCGATTTCTTTACCTTTATTAAATTTTCCTTTTCGTCTTATATTTCCGTTGTCGTAATACCAAATCCAAACACCTTCGGGTTTTCCGTTTTTATAGTTACCTTTTTGTTCTGTGTTTCCGGATTTATAGAAATAAGTCCATTTACCTGATTTTCTGCCATTTACAAAATTTCCTTCGGAACGTATTTTTCCGTCAGAATATAGAAATTTCCAAGCACCTTGTTTTTTTCCTTCTTTATCAATACGACCTTCGCCGAGCTTTATTCCTTTGTCGGAATAGGTTTCGGCATTTACTATTTTTCCGGTTTTATCATAAACTTTATGGATACCTATCGGTTTATTATTTATGTAAGGTCCTGTTTTTTTAAGTTTTCCGTCCGGATAGTATTCTTTTTTAATTTTTATATTGCTTTTTTCTTTTTCTTCTTTTGTTAATTTTGTTTCTTTACCCATCAGGTAAAACTTTTCTTTTATTAATTCTCCGTAAGGATTGTACTCACGATAATAACCGTTTAAAGTATCGTTTAAATAATTTGCATACGTATGTAATTTTTCATTTCCCCAGAATGTTTTCCAAATTCCTTGTTTTCGGCCTTTTGTATCGGTTCTGTTAATTCTGTCGGAACTTAAAAGATTATTGTAAGCATATTTAAGAATTAAAATTATGTTTCCGTTTTCGTCATAATGTTTTTCGTAACCGTTTTTGTAATTTTTTTCGTATTCGACTGTTTTTTCTAATTTTCCTCTGTCGGTATAGTAATATGATTTTCCGTTTTTTTCGCCGTTTACATATAATTCTTTTGAAATTAATACATTACCGATATAATCGGAATCTTTTACAAATTTGTAGGTTTTATAATATCCGCTTTTTATACCGTTTTTATAGTCGATAACTTCGGTTAAGTGTCCGCTTCGGTCGAAAAAACGCCAGACACTGTCTAATTTTTCATTTTTTCTGTTTCCTTCGGATTTCAGTGTTCCGTCCGGATAATATGATTTCCAACAGCCGACGGGTTTGCCGTTTTTGAAGATACCTTCGCTTGATAAAGTACCGTCGGGATAGTAAAATTTATTGTATCCGTCGGGATTTATTTTTTGCGAAAAAGCATTAAGTCCGATAAATATTATCAGCGTAAGAGAAAAGAGGTATTTTTTTTTGCAAATCATCAGGACAAATCTAACATTCTTTTTATGGGTTTGTATGCTTTTTTACGAATTTCTTCATCAATAATTATTTCGGGTTTTTCGTATTTTAAACATGTATAAAGTTTTTCGATGCTGTTGAGCTTCATAAATTCGCATTCGCTGCATGCACATTCGGCATCTTCGCCGGGTGCGGGAATAAAGAATTTATCGGGTGAAAATTTTTTCATTTCGTGAATAACACCGGGTTCGGTAGCAACGATAAACGTTTTGGTTTTACTTTTTTTTGTATGATTTATTAAAGCCGATGTAGAACCGACAAATTCGGAAATTGTAATAATTTGTTTGGGGCATTCGGGGTGAGCAATTATTTCGGCTTCGGGATTTTGTTTTTTTTGTTCGAGAATTCCTTCAATAGAAAACTCGTTGTGAACATGGCATGCACCGTCCCAAATTGTCATTTTTCTTCCGGTAAGCCGGGAAATATAGTTACCGAGATTTCTGTCGGGACCGAAAATTATATTTTTTTCTTCGGGAACCGATTCTACAATTTTTACGGCATTGCTTGAAGTGCAAACAATATCGGTAAGTGCTTTTACACCGGCACTTGTGTTTACGTAAGAAATAACGGTGTGGTCGGGATGTGCTTTTATAAATTCCTCAAAATCTTTTTCGGGACAGGAATCCGCCAAAGAGCAACCGGCATTAAGGTCGGGCAAAACGACTTTTTTATCGGGTGAAAGGATTTTTGCGGTTTCGGCCATAAAATGAACACCGGCAAAAACAATTATATCGGCATCGGTAACTGCGGCTTTTTGAGAAAGTGCCAAACTGTCGCCGACAAAATCGGCAATATCCTGTATTGCACCGTCAACATAATAGTGGGCAAGAATAACGGCATTTTTTTCTTTTTTGAGTTTTGTAATTTCATTGACAAGATTCAGATTTTTTTCTTTTTCGTTTAAAGAAATAAAACCTTTTTCCGATATTTCTTTTTCAAGATTTTTCATTTTATTTATATAATAATTTTATAAAATTTTAAAAACAAATGATGATGATTATAGTCGGTTAAATTTAGTTATAAAAAAATACAAATTAACTTGCTTTTTATATTACTAAAAATTTATTTACCTTTTTTTGTTTTATTGTTAATTTATATATTTCTTTAAATCAATTATTTACAAACTTTTTTAACAACTGTTAAATTGTTTTTACGAGATGTATATTTAATAAAAATTTATGTTTTTTTTGTTAATGAATTGTTAAAATATTTAAAGAAAAATTGATAAATAAATTTGTTATATTTTAAATTTTATATATGTTGATAAAATCGTTTTCTTTGCAAAAATAATTTTTAATATTCTTTAAGAAAATTTTAACGAATTATTAAAAATCGTATAAAAACATAAAATACTGATTCTGTTTTTATTAAGTTTTTTTATTAACAAACTGCAAAAATTTGTTAATAAGATATAATTATTTGATATATAATAATTTACAGCAATTAATATTATTTATAAAATTGTAAAGATATGAAAAAAATAGCATTTGCCTGCGATCATGCCGGCTATAAAACCAAACAAGTTTTGATAAAAAAATTGCAAGACGAAGGATATGAAATAAAAGATTTCGGGACATTTTCGGAAGAAAGTGTTGATTATCCGGATTTTGCACATCCGATGGCGGCAGCTGTAGAAAGCGGTGCGTACGATTTGGGTATTTCGCTTTGCGGAAGCGGAAACGGAATAAATATGACGGCTAATAAACATCAGGGAATTCGTTCGGCTTTATGCTGGAATGCGGAAATTTCAAAATTGGCAAGGTTACATAATGATGCCAATGTGTGTGCTTTACCGGCACGTTTTATCAGCGAGGAAGAAGCATTAAAAATTGTTGTTGTTTTTTTACATACGAAATTTGAAGGCGGAAGACATATTAAAAGGATAGAAAAAATACCCGTAAAATGAAAGATATTAAAATCTTAAATTACGAAATAAAATATTTTTTATATATTTGGAGATTAAAATAAGAAAGATGATTTCAAACACATGTAAGTATGCCGTAAGAGCCGTTATTTATCTTGCCGTAAATTCTAAAGACAAAGAAAAGATAGGGATAAAAAAAATATCGGAAGAACTTGACTTGCCCGGCCCTTTTTTGGGAAAAATTATGCAAACATTGGCGAAAAACAAAATGCTTAATTCGATAAAAGGACCGCACGGCGGGTTCAGTTTAGCGAAAGACCCGCATAAAATTTCGTTATACGATATTGTTGAAATTATTGACGGAACGGATGTTTTTAACGAATGTTTGATAGGGGTAAAAATTTGCGAAAATAATCCTGCGGACGAAGTGCATTGCCCTTTTTACAAACGATCGCATGCCGTAAGACACCAGTTGGTAAAAGTTTTCAGAGAACAGAGCATCGGTGATTTTGCCGACGGGATTAATGCTGCCGGTGTTGATTTAAGAATATAGGTAAGTTGAAAGTTGAAAGGGAAAAGGAGAAAGTTGAAAGGGAAAAGTTAAAAGTTTTTTTACTGCCGATTGTGTGCCAGCGGATATGCGGCACTTGTTATAAATGAGTACCGACCGGATAATAGGGGCGAGATTACAGATTTTGCCAAGCTGAGCACAGTAAATATCAAAACCTTTTGGCTCCCCGAGATATAAATAATCGTTTATTTTTCAAGAAAAAAGATAATAAAACCGAATATAAATCCTAAAACAATTGTCAAAGAATGAAATATATTATAATATTTTCGATATACCGAACACTTTGTGTTTAATTTTTGAGAACACGGTATTTTATTAAGAAATTTTTTTGACGTAAATTCGCTATAATAATTTCTATATTCTGCAGAATTTTTATCAATTAAGTTTCTGATATGTATCCAAAGTATGTATCGAATTATTGAAATTACTACTATTACTATGAATATTATATTTGAAACAATGGAAGAAACAGTCATATTTGTGTTGTTTAATGCAAAAACGGTCTCATAGTATGCAAGAAACTATATTTAGTGTATAACCGGGAATTCATTTTAATTTGTTTACTTATGCAATGATAATAATTTTTGTTTTAAAATGAAAGTTGAAAACCGGTTGCTGTTGATGCAGATATACTGTCTTAATTTATGCCAATCTGGGATTGTGTAGGATAATCCGTTTTGGATTATGCCGAATGGGTAGTAGCTGTCTTCTTGCAGGATGT
>CAZCPV010000158.1:0-7371 GCA_964500765.1 uncultured Draconibacterium sp. | reverse complement strand
CAGAAAATGCTGGATAACAATTGGTTGGGTTCAAAAACAAAAAAGGGCTTTTCGACCAAAGTTATGGTTGAGGGCAAAAAAACTTTCCCTACGCTCGATTTTGAAACAATGGAATATACCGTTGATGCAAAACCGAAATTTAAAGTTTTTGAAAAGACAAAAGGCATTGATGATATCGGAAAACGCATTGCAATTTTCATGAAAGACAAAGATAAAGTCGGAAATTTCATGCGTGACAGTTTTTATGCTCTTTTTTGGTATTCTTCAAACCGAATTCCCGAAATTACGGATGCTCTTTATAAAATTGATGATGCTTTAAATGCAGGTTTCGGTTGGAAACTAGGACCTTTCACAACTTGGGACGCAGTGGGCGTTGAAGAAACCGTAAAAGCGATGGAAGAAGCCGGCAGAAAGCCCGCTCAATGGGTTTATGACATGCTCGAAAGCGGTGCAAAATCGTTCTACAAAATCGAAGGCGGACGAAAATTATATTACGATATTCCGTCAAAATCATACAAAGTAATTCCGGGTAGCGAAGATATTATTTCGCTCGATATTTTGCGTGAAACAAATGTTCTGTATAAAAATGAAGAAGCAACTATTTTTGACATCGGCGACGGCGTTTTAAACGTAGAATTTCATTCAAAAATGAACGTTATCGGTGCCGGAACTTTACAGGCATTAAATAAAGCTATTGATTTGGCAGAAGCTGACTATAAGGCAGTTATAGTGCATAACGAAGCCGACCATTTTTCTGCCGGAGCAAATGTAGGTATGATTTTTATGATGGCGGTTGAGCAAGAATTTGATGAACTGAATTATGCTGTTCAAATGTTCCAAAACACCATGATGCGACTACGATATTCGTCAATTCCCGTAATTGCCTGCCCCCACGGAATGGCACTCGGCGGCGGTTGCGAACTTTCAATGCACTCCGATAAAGTTATTGCACATGCAGAAACTTATATGGGGTTAGTTGAATTTGGCGTAGGATTAATCCCCGGCGGCGGCGGAACAAAAGAATTTGCCTTACGCTTGGGCGACGAATTAAAAGACGGTGATATCAGAACCAATCAATTCCTTAACAGATACCTGACCATCGGACAAGCAAAAGTATCGACTTCGGCTTACGAAGCATTTGGTTTGGGCTATTTGCGTGAAGGTATTGATGAGGTTATCGTAAGCTCGGTTGACCAACTATCCTATGCTAAAAAAGTGGCTTTACAAATGGTCGAAAAAGGTTACACACAACCCGCACCGCGTAACAATGTAAAAGTTCTCGGAAAAGAAGTTCACGGACTTTGGCTCGTGGGTGCCGACAGTTTTACTAAAGGCGGTTATATGAGTGAACACGATAAGCTGATTGCTGAAAAACTCGGATATGTTATTTCAGGCGGTGATATTTCGCAAGCAATGACCGAAGTTAGTGAAAAATACTTGTTAGATCTTGAACGAAAGGCATTTATGGAGCTCTGTATGCAAAAGAAGACTTTGGAAAGAATGCAAAGTTTAATTACGAAAGGTAAAATACTTAGGAATTGATTATCGTTTATTGATTATTGTTTATTGAAAGCTGTATATGACAACAAAAGAATTATTACAAAGAACGAAAGATTTTGCTCACAGATGTGTAAAATTATCAATTTCGTTGCCAAAAACAAAACTTGGTTATCATATTCAAAGTCAATTAATTAGATGTTCAACATCTGTTGCTGCAAATTACAGAGCAACAGTTATAGCTCAATCAAAAAAAAGTTTTATTGCTAAAATAAGTATTGTTGTCGAAGAAGTTGATGAATCTGCTTTTTGGTTAGAGTTCATTATTGATGAGGAGTTAATGAAAAAAGAACGTGTTATTGATTTGCTTAAAGAAGCTGAAGAATTAACAGCTATTTTCGTAGCATCAAGAAAAACAGCAAACAAAAATCTATAACTGATGATTGATTAGCGACTGTTGATTATTGAATTTTTTACAATAATCAATAAACAATAAAAAATAGTCAATCGAAAATAATAAATAATAAATTAGAAAAAATGGAAGCATATATAGTAGGCGGTTACAGGTCGGCAATAGGCAAAGCACCGAGAGGCAAGTTTAGATTTACGCGTCCCGATGACATTGCAGTTGCAGTTATTCGGCACCTGATGAACGATTTTCCGCAAATAGAAAAATCAAAAATTGACGACGTAGTCGTAGGAAACGCATTTCCCGAAGCCGAAAGCGGCTTAAACATGGGACGATTATTATCTCTTATGAGTTTGGATACGATAGAAGTTCCCGGCTCAACGATAAACAGATATTGTGCATCGGGATTGGAAACAATCGCTGTTGCAACGGCAAAAATACGTGCAGGCATGGCAGATATGATTATTGCCGGCGGTGCCGAAACTATGTCGATGATTGCAATGGGCGGCTGGCGAAGTATTCCGAACCCGAAGGGTGCAAAAACACATCCCGATTGGTGGCACGGAATGGGTTTAACGGCGGAAGCAGTTGCAAAAGAATATAATGTCAGCAGAGAAGCACAAGATAAATTTTCTTTGAACTCTCATGAAAAAGCTTTGAAAGCAATTGCCGAAGGTAAATTTAAAAACCAAATTGTTCCGATTGAAGTTGAAGAAACATATTTTGAGGATAATAAAGCAAAAACTCGAAAATATGTTGTTGATACCGATGAAGGACCTCGTAAATCGAATATTGAAGGTTTGGCACGCTTAAAACCGGTATTTGCTCAAGGCGGAAGTGTTACCGCCGGAAATTCATCGCAAATGTCCGACGGAGCGGCATTTGTTCTTGTCGTTTCGGAAAAAATGTTGAAACAATATAATTTAACGCCGATTGCACGACTTGTCGATTATCAAGTTGCCGGTGTTGAGCCGTATAAAATGGGAATAGGTCCGACAGCTGCCATTCCGAAAGTGTTAAAACATGCAGGAATGAAACTCGCAGATATCGAGCAAATTGAATTGAATGAAGCTTTTGCTTCGCAATCAATAGCCGTTATTAATGAATTGGGATTAAACTCGGAGATAATAAATGTAAACGGCGGAGCTATTGCAATGGGGCATCCTTTGGGTTGTACCGGAGCAAAACTTACGGTTCAATTACTTAACGAAATGAAACTCAGAAAGCAAAAATACGGAATGGTAACTATGTGCATCGGTACAGGACAAGGCGGTGCAGGAATATTTGAGCTTTTATAGATGTGGGATTAGAGATATGGGTATTGAGATATGAGATTTGAGTATTGAGATACGAGATTAGACGTAAACTAAGTTTAAATCTCAAAACTCATGTTTAAATACTCAAATCTTACATCTCAAAAGAAATAAAACAATATGCATAATTTAAAAGAACTTTTAGTTTGGAACAAAGCAATGGCTTTAACAATTGAGGTTTATGAAGCAGTTTCAAATTTTCCTATTGATGAAAGATTTGGATTAACTTCACAAATTAAGAGGTCTGCTGTTTCTGTACCATCAAACATTGCAGAAGGAGCAGGAAGAAATAATATTAAAGAATTTATTCATTTTCTTGGCATTTCAAACGGCTCATCTTTTGAATTACAAACACAAATAATTCTTGCAAATAAATTAAACCTTATGAGTATAGAAGTATCAAATTCAATATTAAATAAAATTGATGAAGTTCAGAAAATGACTTATGGTTTAATCAAAAATTTAAAGAGTAATTAATCTGGTTTGAAATAAAAGATATTAAACTGCTTGAAAGTCTCATATCTTATATCTCAAATCTAAAATCTAAAAAAAATGGAAAATAAAAAAACAATAAAAGGAGGCGAATTCTTAGTAACAGAAACCTCATACGAAGACATCTTCATACCTGAAGAATTTAACGAAGAGCAAGACATGATGGCTCAAACAACATCAGATTTCGTGGAAACTCAAGTGTTACCGAAAATTGATGATTTAGACAATCACGACAGAGATTTATTAACAAAATTGGTAAAAGATGCCGGGGAACTCGGACTTCTCGGTGTTTCCGTACCTGAAGAATACGAAGGTTTCGGACAAAATACGGTAACCTCTATGCGTGTTGTCGAAGAAATCGGTAAATCATTTTGTTATTCGGTGGCTTTTTCCGCTCACACGGGAATAGGAACACTGCCTATTTTATATTACGGTACGGAAGAACAAAAAAAGAAATATCTTCCGAAATTGGCTTCCGGCGAATGGATTGGTGCTTACGCACTTACCGAACCCGATGCCGGTTCCGACCCGAATGCCGGTAAATCAAAAGCCGTTTTAAGCGAAGACGGAAAATATTACATCTTAAACGGTGTAAAAATGTGGATAACAAACGGCGGTATTGCCGATTTGCAAATTGTTTACGCAAAAATTGAAGACGATAAGAATCTTTCGGCATTTATTGTAGAAAGTGCTTGGGAAGGTATAACTATCGGTGCCGAAGAAGAAAAAATGGGAATTAAGGGCTCTTCTACCGTACAAATTTATTATAACAACGTAAAAGTGCCCGTTGAAAATTTATTGGGTGACCGAAACGGCGGATTTAAAATTGCTTTGAATATTCTTAATCTCGGACGTTTGAAACTCGGTGTTGCAACCATCGGTGCCGCAAAAGGAATTATAACTTATGCCGTTCAATACGCTGCGGAAAGAAAACAATTTAAAACTCCGATTGCTCAATTCGGTGCCATAAAACACAAATTGGCGGAAATGACCATACAAACTTATGCCGGAGAATGTATGGGCTATCGTATCAGTCAAAATATTGACGATGCCATTGACGGATATATTGCAGAGGGTATGGATAAAGGCAAAGCAGCTCTTGAGGGTTTACGTCAATTTGCAATAGAAGCGTCGATAGCAAAAGTTCTCGGTTCCGAAATTCTGGATTATGTGGTTGATGAAGGCGTACAAATTTACGGCGGTATGGGCTATTCGGCAGAAACTCCGGTTGAACGTGCTTACAGAGATTCGCGTATTAATCGTATTTTTGAAGGAACCAACGAAATTAACCGTATGGTAATGGTCGGTGAACTGTTAAAACGTGCTTTTAAAGGCGAACTTGATGTTTTGGGTCCTGCAAAAGCCGTCGGTGAAGAATTAATGGGAATACCGGATTTCGGCGATACCACACAAGATTATTTTGAATTGAAAAAGAGAGCAATTAAAAATTTCAAAAAAGCAATATTGATGGTTGCCGGTGCTGCCGCACAAAAATATCAGGATAAATTGCAAAATGAGCAAGAGCTTCTTTTTGCTGCTGCCGATATGCTTATGCTTACTTATGCCGCCGAATCGTTTATGCTCAGAGTTGAAAAACTCGAACACATGAAAGGAGCGGATAAAGTTGAATTGCAAAAATTAATGCTTGATGTTTATGTTTATGATGCTGCCTCAAAAATTAAAAAATTCGGCGACGATGCCGTAAATTCTTTTGCCGAAGGAAATGAAAAAATGGGTATGCTTACCGGTATGAAACGGTTTACAAAAGTTGACGGAATAAATGTTATTGCCGCAAGACGCAAAATTGCCGATAAGTTGATTGAAGAAAATAAATATCCGTTTTAAAGAATGTAAGTCGGGGTTTCACTTTATTAATTAACAGCTAATTAAGTGCAAACTTTTTCACTTTAATTTGAATAGTGAAGCCCCGATTATAAAGTTTTAATAATAATATGCGGATATAAGAATTAACAATAATGAAGTTCTAAATGTTAATCCGGACCCTGTGGGTTTTTATAACCCGCAGGGTCTTTTGTGTAATAAATTAAGCGGTTCATAAAATTAAGATTATTATTTTTAATTTTTTTTATTACTTTACATAAATATTCTTAAAACTTACAATATGAAAAACTTTACAATTATTGTTTTCCTGCTTGCAAATATCACATTATTTGCACAAAACACTTACGTTCCCGACGACAATTTTGAACAGGCACTAATTGATTTGGGCTATGACAGCGGTACTTTGGACGACTATGTGCCTACGGCAAATATTAATACGGTAAGCATATTAAATTTATACGCAAAAGGAATAAGTGATTTAACCGGTATAGAAGATTTTGCCGCATTAACGAAACTTAATTGTTATTTTAATAATATAACAAACATTGATGTTTCACAAAATACATCTTTAACAGAATTAACCGTGAGCAGTAATCAGTTGACCAATATTGATATATCTGCTTTAACAAATTTGGAGGCATTCAGATGTTTTGACAATCAACTGACAAGTTTAGATGTTTCAAATAATACACAACTTGTTGAGATTGATTGTGCCTCAAATCAACTTTCAAATCTTGATATTTCTCAAAATACAAATTTATTAAGGTTATATTGTACCCTCAATTCCTTATCAAGTTTGGATGTTTCAAATAATACTCATTTAAACAATCTTCAATGCGGACGTAATCAAATAACAAGTTTAGATGTTTCTAATAATCCTGATTTAACAGCTTTATATTGTAATTTCAACCAAATAGCAAGTTTGGATGTTTCAAATAATGTTTTGTTAGACCAATTAGATTGTTCAAATAATTCTTTAACATCAATAGATATTACCGGAAATACGGCGTTAATCAACTTTTACTGTACGAATAACCAAATAACGCTGCTTGATTTATCTCAAAACACACTTCTTCAAATGCTTGAATGTGCTTATAATCAAATTTCTAATTTGGATTTCTCAAATAATACTTCTTTAATTTTAATATACTGCGAAAATAATAATCTTTCAACAATTGATGTATCGCAAAATACGGCATTAACACATTTGCAATGCGGACATAATCAATTAACAACTTTGGATGTTTCCGGAAATACGGCTCTTTCGCATTTAATGTGTCAAAACAATCAACTTACCGAATTAAATGTTTTAAACAATTCTTTACTTGAATTGCTTTATTGTGAAAACAACCAATTTTCAAATTTAAATCTTTCTCAAAACAGTGCTTTAACAAATTTCAGATGCAGGTTTAACCAATTTACCGTGCTGGATGTCAGAAACGGGAATAATGCAAATGTTACGGAATTTCAAGCACAAGACAATCCAAATTTAACATGTATTTTTGTTGACGATAAAAGTGCCGCATACCTTTCAACATGGATGAAAGATGCAACCGCAACTTTTATGGACAATGAAAGCGAATGTGATATTTTAACTTACGTGCCCGACGACAATTTTGAACAACGACTTATTCAGTTGGGATATGACGATGTTTTGGACGATTATGTTCTTACGGCAAATATCAGCGGTATTACTTCATTACAGCTTTCAAACCAAAACATTTCCGATTTAACGGGAATTGAGGATTTTACTTCCTTAACAACATTGGATTGCTCTGAAAACCAATTAGCAAGTTTAAATATTTCTTCAAATACAAA
>CAZCPV010000157.1:0-7399 GCA_964500765.1 uncultured Draconibacterium sp. | reverse complement strand
TCGAATTAAAGTGTTACGAATTGCCTTTTAACTTCCTGTAAATTAATACAGTGAAGCCCTGACTTGCGGATTTGTCGAATACAGTTTTCAGCTTACATTTTATCGCCGTATGCTAAATCTCCGGCATCACCGAGTCCGGGAACGATGTATGATTTTGCCGTAAGTTCTTTATCCAGAGCACCTATCCAGATTGTAAATTTATCTTTGGGCAAATGTTCCTGCATATATTCAACGCCTTCTTTGGCTGCAATTACGGTAACGATATGTGTATGTTTCGGGGAGCTTGTTTTTGTTAAATCTTTATGAGCCAAAACCATAGATGAGCCGCTGGCAAGCATGGGGTCGGAAAGAATAAGAAATTTATCCTCAATATCGGGTGATGATAAATATCCCGATTTTATTTCAAAACTGTTGTCTTTATGGTATTTTCTGAAAGATCCGACAAAAGCATTTTGTGCTCTGTCAAAATAGTTTAATAATCCTTGGTGCAAAGGTAAACCGGCTCTTAAAACCGTAGCCAAAACAATATTGTCTTTAAGGATGTTCATCTCGGAAGTTCCGAGCGGTGTTGTAACGGCTTTGTTTTCGTATTCGAGTTCTTTACTTATTTCATAAGCAAAAATTTCACCGATACGTTCCAAATTTCTGCGAAATCTTAATCGGTCGTTTTGGATATTAATATCTCTGATTTCGGAAATAAATTTGTTTAAAACAGAATTTTGTTCACCTAAGATATGTATCATTTTCTACGGGTTTTTTCGGGTTTTTGTAAAAATATAAAAAAAGCGGTATGAAACCGCTTTAAATCAGTATTTAATGTTTTATGTCTTTAATTTTTTCGGGATTGTGTTTGTATTTAAAAAGTAAGGCAAACAGTATTCCTATTACAAGTGCGTAGGCGGCAAAAATAAACCAGATGGATGTCCAATCTTTTGTTCCTTCTTTTGTAAATAAATCTATGATATATCCGCTGCCGTATGCTCCGATTATTGCCCCGAGTCCGTTTGTCATAATTATAAATAAACCTTGTGCCGAAGCTCTTATTTTGGGTTTGGCTTCCAATTCAACAAATAAAGAACCGGAGATATTGAAAAAATCAAATGCCATTCCGTAAACAATCATTGATAAAATTAAAAAACCGGCTCCTATGCCGACTGGGCTGCCGATTCCGAACAGTGCAAATCTTAAAAACCAGGCAAACATACTCATCAGCATTACTTTTTTAATGCCGTATCGTTTTAAAAAGAAAGGAATAGTTAATATGAAAACGGTTTCTGAAATTTGTGATATCGACATAATTATGCCGTTGTTTTTTACGATAAAAGCATCTTTAAACGAAGCCGTAAAATCGTGCAGAAATGCCTCTCCCCACATATTCGTAACCTGTAATGCCGCACCAAGGAGCATGGAAAAGATGAAAAATACAGCCATTTTTTTATCTTTAAATAATACAAAGGCATCTAATCCGAGTGCTTGGACAAGTGTTTTTTTAGCGGTATTTTTTTCTAAGGGATAGTCGGGCAGGGTAAAAGTGTAAATTCCGAGAACCAGAGACGAGATTCCCGCAAAATAAAATTGGTTTATATTTATACCCCAACCGAAAAGGTCGGTAGTCCATACGGCAATTATAAAACCGATGGTTCCCCACACGCGAATGGGCGGAAATTCTTTTACGACATCCATTTTGTGTTTTTCCATTATAAGATAGGAAATGGTATTGTCAAGACCGATGGTCGGCATGTAAAGCATCAGATATAATAAAGTAAACAGATACAAGCTGTTAAAATCTGTTTGTTGTGCTATAAGGTAAAGAAATCCGGCACCGATAATGTGAGAAACGGCGTATAATTTGTTCGGTCCTGTCCAACGGTCGGAAATTATTCCCATTATTCCGGGCATAAACAGTGACGCAATTCCGAGGGTCATAAAAACAGCACCGATTTCGGTTCCCGTAAAATGTAATGTTGCACCCATGTATTTTCCGAATGAGAGCAACCATGTTCCGAATACAAAAAATTGTAAAAAATTTAATATTGTTAATCTTAATTTTATACTCATCAGCTTTATTTTTAATTAACTATTTGTTTTCTTTTCGTCTTCTTAATTCGTCTCTTATTAAGGAAGCCAGTTCGTAATCTTCGTTTTTTATTGCTTCCTGCATTTTTTTGTCTAATTCTTTTTCGTTTAGATTTTGCAGTCCTATGTCTTCCGTATCATCTTCTTTATCAATATTTTTCTCGGCTTTTTCGTGTTCATCGTCAAAAACCATTGCAGCTTTGTTCATAATTTCTTCTGAAACATAAATCGGTGCATGAAAGCGAAGTGCAACGGCAACGGCATCGGAAGTTCTGGAGTCTATTTTTATAACGGCATGTTCTCTTTTGCATACAATTTCGGAGTAAAAAATACCTTCTTCCAATTTTATAATATTTACTTCAATAACCGTTATGTGAAATGAGTTTGCCATGCTTACAAACAGGTCGTGAGTTAAAGGTCGGTAGGGTTTTAAATTTTCTAATTGTATGGCAATGGATTGGGCTTCGGCTGTTCCGATTATTACCGGCAGTCTTCTGTCGCCGTTTTCTTCTTCCAAAATCAAAGCGTATGCTCCGGAGCGTGTTTGGCTGTACGATAATCCCGCTATTTTTATTCTGATTTTTTTCATTGACAGATTTGTCGTTGTTTATGAGCAAAATTATAAATTTGTACTGAAACAGCAAGATTTTTTTACGGTACTGAGATAATATTTTCGTCTTTTATCAATTCTTTATTGTTGTATTTTAAAAACAGTTGTGCAACGGCAAGGACATCTTTTTCGCAATATACGGCAATTCTTTTTAAATCTTTTTCTTTATAATAAACTTCTGCAACCATGCTTCCGTCAATATCGTCTTTTGGTGTGGGGATATTGAAAATTGTTGTAAGTAATTCTAATGAAGTATAATGCTTATAATCACCGAATTTCCATAATTCTAAAGTGTCGAGATGCCGTATTTCCCATGGTTTTTTTCCGGCAAGGTTTAATATTTCGGGAAGTTTTATTCCGTTTACCAGCATTCGCCGTGCAATATACGGATAATCAAATTCTTTTCCGTTGTGTGCACAAAGGTATTTGTCGTTTGTGTTATAGGATTTATTCAGCAATGAATTGAAATCGTTCAGAATTTTTTGTTCGTTATCGTCGTAAAAAGATTTTATTCTGAAAGTATTGTCCGTAAAAAATCCTGCCGAAATGCAGATTATTTTTCCGAATTCGGCATAAATACCGGCTTTTTGATAAACGGTTGCCGGTGTTTCTTCTTCTGATTTAATAAGGTATTTTGATTTTTTATCCCATAATTTTTGCATTAGAGGCGGTAAATCGTCGTAAGAAGGAGCCGAAGGAACCGTTTCGATATCCAAAAATAAAATTTGATTATATTTTATTTGGTTCAGCATGCGTTTTATTTGTTTAAATGTTTTTCGATAATTGCGGATATGAGTTCGATGGCAACTTTGTTGTGCCCGCCTTGCGGTATGATTAAATCGGCAAAACTTTTTGATGGCTCAATAAATTGTAAGTGCATGGGTTTCACCACTTTGGCATATCTGTCCAATACTTTTTTTACGGTTCTTCCGCGTTCTGCCATATCTCTTTCGATTACGCGACCCAGTCGGTCGTCATCATCGGCATAAACGAATAATTTAATGTCAAAAAGTTCTCTTAATTTCGGATTTGTCAAAATTAATATTCCTTCAACAATTATAACTTTGTGCGGTTGAACGGTTTTGGTTTTTGAATCGCGTGTGCATGTTAAATAAGAATAAATCGGCTCTTCAATTGATTTATTGTTTTTTAGTTTATGAATATGTTCGATAAGCAAATCCCATTCGATGGAATTAGGGTGGTCGAAATTAATTTTTTGTCGTTCTTCAAGCGGCAAATGACTGTTGTCTTTGTAGTAAGAATCTTGTGAAAGTACCGCTACTTCACCTTTCGGGAGTTGTTCTATCAGTTTTTTTACAACGGTTGTTTTGCCGGAACCTGTTCCGCCTGCAATTCCTATCAGCAGCATTTTTTTATTTTTATTGTTGATAATTCAACACCAAAAGTAAGAAAAAATACGGATTTTTTATAAACGAAAGGTTTAATTTTGTCCGGATTTCATTATTTTTTCGATTTTTGAATTTGTGGGGTCGATTTCTTTTAAAATATTATAGACTTTTTTCTTTTCCTGAACGGGTGCATCGGAGAATATTTTGACAATTTCGTCGATTTTTGCGGTAAGAATGATACGCAAAAAATAGGAATCGGCTTTGCGGTTATAGACTTGTTTCAGAAATTGACAAGCATTTATAATTTGTCCTCTTCCGATTTCCAATTTGTCGGACATTTGGTCTAAACCGAGGCGATGATAGCGGTAATAAAACTTTCTTAAAGGGGCATTTTCGCTGCTTTTAATACTGCTTATAAGGTAATATCTGTTGTCTCTGTTGCGGGTGCCGAATGCTTTCCAATTTTGGTCGGGGTCGCCTTGTGCATTATTCATAATTTGATTGGCTTTATCAAAATATATTGAGCCGGCATTTAAGCCGAACGAATCGTAATCGAGCCCGATAATAATATATGCGTAGAAGGCAAGAACGGAAGTTAAATCGGAAAGATGCGTGTTTTCATTAAATTCAAGTGCTTGTCCTTCAGTGTAATAAAAATCAAAATCTTTTTTTTCTTTATAGTTGAAAAGGGTTGATTTGTAATTTGTATTGAAAACGGGACGAGTTGATTGAACGGAAATATTACCGGTAAATTTGTCAATTCCGTTGTATTTTGACAGGTTTAGTTGAATTTGGCATTCAATTCTTTCGTTATTGGAAAAAATATTATTTGTCCATACCCGGTTATTCATAAATTCGTACAAATCTTTTTGCATTGTTCTGAAAAGTTCTTCGTTGCTTCCTTGAATTTGACTTCTGTTAATGCTTATTCTGCAATTTAATTCTTGGGAAATACCTTTAAAATTAAGAGCAAAGAACAGTATAATAAAAAAGAAATATTTCATTGGGTAATAATTTTGTTTTGATGCAGTGAATTAAGTTTTTAATAATTATTTGTTCAACAATTTAATAACTTTATTCAAAATGTCTTTAGCAACTTCCGGTTTTGATTTTAACTCAAATCTTTCGATATTATTGTATTTGTCGATAATTGAAATTTTATTTGTGTCGTAACCGAAGCCGGCACCTTTGTCTTTAAGCGAATTTAAAACGATAAAATCAAAATTCTTTTTTTTGATTTTGTTTTGTGCGTTAAGTAATTCGTTATCAGTTTCTAATGCAAAACCGACGGTAATTTGTTTTTTTGTTTTTGTATTTCCGAGTTCTTTTGCAATGTCCTTTGTGGGTTTCAGTTCTATTTTTAAAGAGTCCGTATGTTTCTTAATTTTAGATTGAACGGGATTTTTCGGTGTATAGTCGGCAACGGCGGCGGCAAAAATTATAATATCATTTTCGGGAAAATGTTTTTTTGTTTCGTTAAACATTTCTTCGGCATTTTGCACGGATATAGTTTGTATATTTTGATGTTTTGTTTTAAGGTTTACGGGACCCGAAATAAGTGTAACTTCAGCACCGTTTTCGGCAAAAACTTCGGCAATTGCATAGCCCATTTTTCCGCTTGAGCGGTTTCCAATAAATCTTACGGGGTCGATGTTTTCGTAAGTAGGTCCGGCAGTTATGAGGATTTTGTATCCGTTAAGTTTTTTTTTTTGATTGAAATAGTTTTCTAAAAAAGATACGATATTTTCGGGTTCCGCCATTCGCCCTTTTCCCTCCAAACCGCTGGCAAGTTCGCCGGTTTCGGCATCAATAATATAATTTCCGAAAGATTTAAGTGTTTGGATGTTTTTTTGAACGGCAGGGTGTTGAAACATATCTAAATCCATAGCCGGAGCCCAAAAAACCGGGCATTTTGCGGATAAATAGCTTGTTAAAAGCAGATTGTCGGCAATGCCGTTTGCAGCTTTTCCCAATGTGTTTGCCGTTGCGGGGGCGATAATAAAGGCATCTGCCCACAGTCCCAAATCAACATGGCTGTTCCAATCGCCGTTTTCGGGATTGTAAAACATTTTCAGAACAGGTTTTTTTGAGAGTGTGGAAAGGGTAAGGGGGGTAATGAATTTTTCGGCAAAAGGAGTCATCAATACTTGAATTTCGGCACCTTTTTTTACTAATAATCTTATAAGAATTGCAGCTTTGTATGCTGCAATTCCTCCGGTTATACCGACGATTATTTTTTTCCCTTTCATCTTTTTTTCGGGTATGTTATTTATTCTTTTTCTTCATCATCTTCGGGATTTCTCCAATATATTTTACCGTCAAGAAGTTCTTGCACGGCAATTAATGTAGGTTTCGGCATTCTTTCATAGAATTTGGAAATCTCAATTTGTTCGCGATTTTCAAAAATTTCTTCCAAATTATCCGTATAAGAGGCAAATTCTTGTAATTTTTGGTTTAATTCTTCTTTAATTTCTTTTTGTATTTGATTTGAACGTTTTCCCGCAATAACAATAGATTTGTAAATATTACCGGTATCTTTTTCTAAATCGGTAAAATTTCTGGTAATGGTTGTATCGGGGGCATTTGTTTTTTTGTAGTCCATTTTAGTTTATATGAGTTTGATTATAAATTTGCTGTTTGATTATTGTTTAATTTTGAAATTTCTTTGTCAACGGATTTTTTTATTGAGCTAAGTTCTTTTAAATGTTTGCTTGAAGGGTACTTTTCAATAAATGTATTATATGCTTTTATTGTGTCTTCATAACGTTCTTTCTGTTTAGTTATGATGCTGTTTTCGGCATATTTATATTTAGATTTTACAATCAGATACATTATTTCTTCTTTATATTTTGTATCCGGAAAATCTTTCATGCTGTTTTTTAAAGCGATTGAAGCGGCATTATAATAGCCGATGTCGTAATATAATTTTGCATTTAAGAATGATTTTTCTTCTAATTTGGCTCTTAATTCATCAACCAAATTATTACATTCATCAATACGTTTACTGTCGGGATATTTTGTAATAAATAGTTCAAATTCTTTTAAAGCGGTATGTGTGGCTTGTTGGTCGAGTTTTGGTTTCGGGGCATCTAAATAGTAACATTTTGCACTCATAAATTGAGCATCTTCGGCATATTTGCCTTTCGGGTAATCTGTTGTATATTTTCTGAAATAATATCCGGCAAGAATATAATCTTTCATGTGATAATATGAATCGGCATATTTATATAATGCGTCTTCACCGCTTTTGGTCATTCTTAAAGAAAGAATTACGTCTTCGAGCAGAATTTGAGTTTTGGCGTATTTACCTGCTTCATAATATTCAAGTGCTTTTGTATATTTTTTCTCTGGATCTTGAATTTTT
>CAZCPV010000156.1:0-7421 GCA_964500765.1 uncultured Draconibacterium sp. | reverse complement strand
TGTTCGTTGCGATAGAGTAGCACAAGGCGTTGTAGATGCCTATAAATCAATCGGAAATATTAATATCCCGGTAATCGTACGATTGCAGGGAACCAATGCCGAAGAAGGTAAAGAGTTAATTGATAATTCCGGATTAAAAGTACATTCGGCAATTACTTTGCAGGAAGCTGCCGATTTGGTTAAAAAATTAGTTTAAAATAATACTTCCGAAATTTATTTGCATACAGAGATGCAGAAAATACTGTATCTCTGTTTTATTTTGTAAACAAATGTTAAATTATTTTATTTGTAAAATAAAAAACGGTGAATTGCGTTTGCAAATTGATATTTATTTATAAATTTTTTATTCATGATTAAAAAGTTCTTTTTTATTTCGACTGTTTTGTTGAGTTTTTCCGTTACTGTTTTTTCACAATCCGTAACAATTCTCGGACAACAATTAAATGCTATTACAACGGGTGTCCCTTTTCTGACTATTGCACCGGATGCACGTTCGGGAGCTATGGGCGATGCCGGAGTAGCATCTTCTCCGGATGCTAATTCCATTCATTGGAATCCTGCAAAATATGCATTCATTGATCAGGATATTTCGTTAAATTTATCCTATATCCCGTGGCTCAGAAAATTGGTAAATGATATTAATTTTCAGAATCTTTCGGGCTCGTATAAACTTAATGATAGTCAGGTACTTGCAGCATCTTTGATGTATTTTTCTTTGGGTGATATTCAGTTTACGAATATTGCGGGAGAACCTATCGGTAATTTTAAACCGAATGAATTTTCCGTTGATGTTGCTTATGCTTTAAAATTATCAAAAAATTTATCGGGCGGTATTGCTTTTCGCTATGTGCATTCAAACTTAACAAGCGGAATTCCCGCAGGCGGTTCGGGAACCCCTACAAAACCCGGAAATGCAGTTGCCGGTGATATTTCAATGTTTTATACAAAAGATGTAAAATTGGAAAATAAAAACGGTAAATTTAATTTCGGTTTAAATATCTCTAATCTCGGCAGTAAAATTTCTTACAGCGAAGATAACTATTATGATGATTTTTTGCCTGCCAACCTCAGAATAGGAGCTTCATATTCCGTAGATTTAGATGACTATAACAGTTTTACGGCAATGTTGGATATTAATAAACTATTGGTTCCTACGCCGCAACTTATTGTAAAGGATGATGACGGAAATACAGATACATTAGGTCGTTATTCCACAGATGTATCTGTTCCTGTCGGTATTTTTCACTCATTTTATGATGCACCGGGTGGTTTTAAGGAAAAAATGCACGAATTAATGTATTCTGCCGGTTTGGAATATTGGTATATGAAACAATTTGCAATACGTGCGGGTTATTTTGACGAGCATGCAACAAAAGGAAACAGAAAATATTTTACAATGGGAATCGGGGTAAAATTAAATGTATTAAATTTTGATTTTGCTTATGTTGTTCCGACCGCCGGTCGTCAAAATCCTTTGGCAAACACCTTACGTTTTACGCTTGGATTTAATATGGCAAATTTGAATAAAACTTCAAATAACAAAAAATCATAAGGTATTTTTTAGATATTTAATAAAAAAAGGGAACCTGAAAGTTCCCTTTTTTTAAGGTTTTATATTTTATTTGTTTTTAAAAATCAGATGACCCGCTTCAATATCAATTAAAATTGTTGAATTTTTTTCAATTTTATCAGCCAAAATTTCTTTTGCTAATTCGTTTACAACATCTTTCTGCAAGATTCTTTTTATCGGTCTTGCACCGAATTGCGGTTCATAACCTTTATCGGCAAGATATTCGACGGCAGTTTCCGTAAGTTCGGCTTTTATATTGTTTTCCGCCAACATCTTATTAAGATGATTAAATTGCAGTTTAACAATTTCTTTAATTTCATCTTTTGTTAAAGGTTTAAACATTATTATTTCATCAATACGATTTAAAAGCTCGGGTCTTATTGTTTTTTTCAATAATTCAAAAACTTCATTTTTTGTTTTTTCTACGACTTTTTCGGTATTCCCGGCATCAATATTTTCAAAATTTTCCTGAATAAGATGCGAACCGAGATTTGAAGTCATTATAATAATCGTATTTTTAAAATTCACCGTTCTGCCTTTGTTGTCGGTTAAAATACCGTCATCTAAAACTTGAAGCAGAATATTAAAAACATCCGGATGGGCTTTTTCTATTTCGTCGAGCAAAATTACCGAATAAGGTTTTCTGCGAACGGCTTCGGTTAATTGTCCGCCTTCGTCGTAACCGACATATCCGGGAGGTGCTCCGATAAGTCTCGAAACGGAATGACGTTCTTGGTATTCGGTCATATCAATTCGAGTCATCATCGTTTCGTCGTCAAACAAGTATTCTGCAAGTGCCTTTGCCAATTCGGTTTTTCCCACACCGGTAGTACCGAGAAATATAAATGAACCGATTGGTTTTTTCGGATCCTGCATACCGGCTCTGCTACGCCTTACGGCATTTGCTACGGCAGTAATTGCTTCTTCCTGTCCGACAACGCGTTTATGCAATTCTTCTTCAAGCGATAATAATTTTTCGCGTTCGCTTTTCATCATTTTACTTACCGGAATATGTGTCCAATTTGAAACAACGTCGGCAATATCTTCCGAATCAACTTCTTCTTTCAACATAGACCCTTCGGCTTGTAATTCGCTTAATTTTGCTTTATGTTCTTCTATTTTTCGTTCTTCTTCTTTTAATTTTCCGTAACGTAATTCGGCAACTCGTTCGTAATTGCCTTCGCGTTCGGCTTGTTTTGCCTCTAATTTAATGTCTTCAATTGCTTTTTTACTGCTTTGAATGGCATCAATTACTTCTTTTTCGGCTTTCCACTTTGCCGTGAAAGAATCCAATTGTTCTTGGAAATTGGCAATTTGTTCGTTCAGGTCTTCAAATTTTTTGCTTTTGCCTTCTCTTTTAATGGCTTCGCGTTCAATTTCCAATTGCTGAATTTTTCGTCTTATTTCATCAATTTCCGTAGGAACGGAATTCATTTCCAAACGTAATTTTGATGCTGCTTCATCAATTAAATCAATGGCTTTGTCCGGTAAAAATCGATCGGTAATATAACGTTGCGACAATTTTACGGCGGAAATTACGGCATCGTCGGTAATTCTTACTTTGTGATGCGTTTCGTAACGCTCTTTCAGTCCTCTTAAAATTGAAATTGCATCAGCCGTATCCGGTTCGTCAACCATTACTATTTGAAATCGTCTTTCGAGTGCCTTATCTTTTTCAAAATATTTTTGATATTCGCTTAATGTTGTGGCACCTACGGCACGCAGTTCACCTCTTGCCAATGCCGGTTTCAGAATATTTGCCGCATCCATGGCACCTTCGCCTTTTCCGGCACCGACCAAAGTATGAATTTCATCAATAAAAAGAATGATTTCACCGTCGGAAGCAATTACTTCTTTTATAACCGATTTCAAACGTTCTTCAAATTCACCTTTGTACTTTGCACCGGCAACCAAAGCACCCATATCCAAAGAAAAAATTTGCTTTGATTTTAAATTTTCCGGAACATCGCCGTTAATAATTCTGTGAGCAATTCCTTCTGCAATGGCTGTTTTTCCTACACCCGGTTCACCGATTAAAATCGGATTATTTTTTGTTCTTCTCGAAAGGATTTGCAATACGCGTCTTATTTCTTCATCTCTTCCGATAACGGGGTCAAGTTTTCCGTTTCGGGCAAGTTCGTTGAAATTTACGGCAAATCTGTTTAATGAATTATAGGTATCTTCGGCTGTTTGGCTGTCGGCTTTGGATCCTTTTCTTAATTCATCAATTACTTTCAGTAAATCGGATTTTGTAACACCGGCATCTTTTAAAATTTGCCCTGCTTTGTCTTTCGATTCTATTATTGAAATTAAAATGCTTTCGCCGGAAACGTATTTATCGCCTCTTTTTTCCGATATTTTTATGGCATTTTGCAATACCGAATGCCCGGCAGATGATAAATAAACATCCGCTCCTCCGGAAACTTTCGGAAACGAATCGATATAGGTGTCGATTACGGCAATAAGGTTGCTTGTATTTATTCCCAGTTTACTGAAAATAAAATTGCTGATATTTTCGGCAACTTCAATAACACCTTTTAATATATGAGCCGGTTCAATACTTTGATGGTTTTTAGCTCTTGCAATTTCAGATGCTCTCTGAATTGCTTCTTGTGATTTTATCGTAAAATTATTTAAGTTCATAGTTTTCAAATTTAATTATTTGCTTTGTATTTATCAAATATAAAACCTTTGTAAAAAAAGGATATATTTGTCATATATAATATCAGTTACTGTGTCGTTATGTCATCAACAAAGAAGTTATTCATGTAAATTTGACAGTTTGTATTTTTGAATTTATTTTCTTACTTTTATAAATTAGAATTTAAAACACTGCAAACGCCGATGAAAAATCTGAATTTTCAAAAATTACTGGAAAACAATCATCAATGGATACAAGAAAAGCTGAATGAAGATTCGAATTATTTCGAGAAATTATCGAAGGGACAATCTCCGCGCTATTTAATGATAGGATGTTCCGACAGTCGTGTTCCCATAACTTCTTTGATAAAAGCGGAACCGGGAGAAGTTTTTATTCACAGAAATATTGCAAACCAAGTAAACTTAAACGATATTAATTTGCTTTCTGTTTTGGAATATTCGGTTGAACACCTTCAAATAAAACATATTGTAGTAATAGGACATTATAATTGCGGAGGAATAACGGCTGCCGTTGACGGTGTAAACCAAGGATTGATAGAAAATTGGGTTTCGCCCGTGAATGAGTTGTTTTATAAACATTCCGAAGAACTTTCCGAAATAAAAAATAAGTCGGATATGTGCGATCGACTTTCCGAGATTAATGTTATTGCCCAAGCACATAATATTATTAAAACACCGATTTTGCAACGGGCTTTTAAATCGGGTAAATATCCGAAAATTCATGCTTGGATTTTTGATATTTACAGCGGAAAAATTATTCAACAAAATATTAATGAAGAGCAACTTATAAAAAAGGGGCTGTTACCGAAAAATTATTTTTCTTATTTTGAAGAAGATTTGTCGTAAATTTACAGACCCTGCGGGTTTTGAAAACCCGCAGGATCTGTAAATAACATGCTGATAAATGCAATTACATATTCACATAAAAAAAATATTCAGAAAATTTGAATTAAAACAAAATAACTAAAAATGAAACACTTAAAACAAATCACCGCCGTAATTCTTTTAATTTTATTTTCAACAGGCCTGTTTGCCCAAGACCATAAAGGTATCGACTTTAAAAAACTGGACAGTTATTTGGCAAAATCGCTGAAAGAATGGAAAATTCCAGGAATGGCGGTTGCCGTTGTACAAGGCGACAGCATCGCTTTTGCGAAAGGATACGGTATAAAAGAATTCGGCAAAGCCGGAAAAGTAAACACTAAAACCCTGTTTGCCGTTGCTTCCAACACAAAATCGTTTACGGCAGCAGCTTTATCGCAATTGGTTGACGAAGGAAAAATTAATTGGGATGACAAAGTTATCGATTATTTACCGTGGTTTCGGATGTATAATGATTATGTTACGGGCGAAATGACCGTAAGAGATTTGTTGTGCCATCGCAGCGGCTTAAAGACTTTCAGCGGTGATTTGTTGTGGTATGAAACAAATTATTCGCAAGACGAAGTAATAAAACGAATGCGATTTCTGAAACCCGAATACGGTTTCAGAGCACATTTCGGTTATTCGAATATTTTAGTTTCGGCAGCCGGCAGAATAATTCCGGAAATTGCCGGTATCACTTGGCAAAATTATATTCGTACCCACTTTTTTAAACCCTTGGGTATGACTTCTTCTTTGCTTTCTGTTAAAGAATTAAAAGGAAAGAAAAATATTGCCGTACCGCACCATGTTGCCGAAGGCAAACCGCCTTTGCCGATAAAATATATGCAGTGGGATAATGTTGCTCCGGCAGCCGCCGTAATTTCCAATGTTGAAGATATGAGCAAATGGCTTATTTTACAGATGAATAACGGTGTTTACAAAGGCGATACGATTTTAAGTGCAACACAAATTTATGAAATGCACTCGACACAAACACCGGACAATATGAATCCCGGCTGGGCACGCTATTTTTCCGGAAAACATTTCAGCACTTACGGTTTGGGCTGGTCGCTTTTTGATTATAAAGGCGTAAAAGTTGTTAACCACAGCGGCGGTGCCGACGGAATGATTTCGCAAACTATGATTGTTCCGGAAAAGAAATTCGGAATCGTAATTTTAACAAATAGTGTAAATTATTTGCCTACGGCATTAATGTATTATGTATTAGACGATTATTTCGGAGAGCCGAACAATGATTGGAGTGCATTCTTTCTGCGAGTAAAAAAATATATGGATAATTTAGACAAACAAGACCGAGAAAAAGCCGAAAAAGAGCATAATCCGAATACCCAACCGGCTTTGGCTCTTCAAGAGTATTGCGGAACTTACGGCGGCGATTTATACGGAAATGCCGAAGTGCGTCTTGAAAAAGGCAAATTGGTATTGGATTTTCTGCCTTCCGATGTTTTAATCGGAGATTTAACGCATTGGCAATATGAAACTTTTAAAATAAAATTACGCAATTCGCCGACCTTACCGGAAGGAACCGTAAATTTTATTATCGGTAAAAACGGAAAAGTAAACGAACTGAAAGTTGATATTCCGAATCCGGATTTCTTTTTTGATGAATTGGAATTTAAGAAATTGAAATAGTAATAATAACAGAAAATAAACTAAGCGTAGGAACAGATTATACCGTCAGGCAAAAAGAAGGGTGGAAGAAAATTGCTAACGGGGAAAATTTAAAAGTAAAATACACTGTTAGAGGAGAAGATATGGATGGTAATATTATAGAACTAGCTGAAGATGTTACTTTTCATAATAGCAAAGTCAAATCATATAAAATAAATGACCACGGAGCAACGGATATATCTAATACTGACATAAATCTGATAGATGTTAATAAATATAAAAATTATACTTATACACCAAGACAATAAAAAATTATGATAACAAAAACTGAACAAAAGAAAGCTTTTTTTAATGTACTCACGCCTTATTTTACAAAGTTGGGGTTTAAGAAACATTTATCAGGGGGTGCTCCTACATACTATTTAAATAACAACGGAATAGTAACTCACTTTTTCTTTAACTTTTTTTCAAATAAAGAGATAGGTAGTGGTTCATTAAATTTAACAAACTATGAAGTTGAAGATTATATTTTAAATATTGGTATTCCAACAATGATATTAGATAAATATAGAGAAAAAGGAAGACTTCATTTACCTACTGTTTCGTTAAGAAAATTACCGGATAATATTCAGGGAAGACCATTAAAAACAATTTCAGAAGTAGAAGACTTTGCAAAAGCATATATCCAATTTTA
>CAZCPV010000155.1:6255-7486 GCA_964500765.1 uncultured Draconibacterium sp. | reverse complement strand
CGACTGAATGCCGTAGCCAAAAAACAAGAAACAGAAAAAAAATTAACCGATTGGATAGCCGAGAATAAAGGCAGGTCTGATAAATACGGTTCATTATTACCGACTTACAAAAAGATATACGAAGAATATACGCCTTATAAATTGGCGGAAGAATATTTTTATGAAGCGATTTGGCGTACCGAAAGCGTAAAATTTACCTCAAAACTTGCCGATTTGCTTCGCAAAGGCGATAAATTTACCGATAAAGATATAGAGAGTATAAAAAAATATGCAAAGAAATTTTTTAAAAATTACAATCGAGCAACCGATATTAAAATTTTCAGAACTTTGATAAAATTGTATTACGATAATGCCGGAAAAAATTTCCAACCTGAAATTTTTAATTTTATAAAAACATTCAAGCATTTTGATATTGATGAAGATTCGGCATTTGATTTATTTACGGATGTATATTTTGCAAAAACTTTTTATCTTGACGAAGAAAAATTTAATGACTTTATCGAAAAATACAGCTACGGCTCCGAAAATTCGGAAAAAATAAAAAATACGCCCGGATATAATTTCTTTTATGATTTTGTGAATGTGTATTATACCAAGATTTTGGTAAATACCGATAAATATACGAATCGACTTGACAGATTAAATCGTTTGTATATGAACTTGTTAATGAAAGCCGATACAACAAAAGTTTTTTATCCGGATGCTAATTTTACGCTTCGCGTAACCTACGGAAATGTTGATACTTATGAACCGAAAGACGGTGTTGAGTACGAATATTACACAAGTTTAAAAGGCGTTATAGAAAAAGATAATCCGGATATTTACGATTACAAAGTACCCGCACGCTTAAAAGAATTGTATGAGAAAAAAGATTACGGTAAATACGGAGAAAACGGTAAGATGCACGTTTGTTTTATTGCCTCGAACCATACCACAGGCGGAAATTCCGGCAGTCCGGTAATTAACGGAAACGGCGAACTTATAGGGGTAAATTTCGACCGAAATTGGGAAGGTACAATGAGCGATATTATGTACGACCCCGATATGTGTCGAAATATTTCGCTTGATATTCGATACGCATTGTTTTTAATTGACAAATTTGCCGGCGACACCCGTTTAATTGACGAAATGACAATTGTTGAATGACAGAAATAAATGAATATCGCAGAGATATTATTAAATGAATGCAAAACAAAATAAAGCGGAAAAATCAAAAAATAATCCGACCAAA
>CAZCPV010000155.1:0-6155 GCA_964500765.1 uncultured Draconibacterium sp. | reverse complement strand
TTAAATGAATGCAAAACAAAATAAAGCGGAAAAATCAAAAAATAATCCGACCAAAACAATCGGTTTAATTACGGGTGTTTTATCGGCTGTATTAATTTTAACCTTTGCCGATTTAGACCCGCAAAAACCGGAAATTACCGCCGTGTTTGCTGTTGCCGTATGGATGGCTGTTTGGTGGATAACGGAAGCCGTTCCTGTTGCTGTTACGGCACTTCTGCCGGTTGTGCTGTTTCCTGTTTTCGGGGTTATGAACGGAAAAGAAGTGTCTTCGGAATATTTTAACAGTATTATTTTCTTGTTCATAGGCGGTTTTTTGGTGGCATTGGCAATGGAAAAACACAATTTGCACAAACGCATTGCACTGAAAATTATGTCAATGACCGGCAGCGGATACGGAAAAATCTTATTCGGATTTATGGCGGCAACGGCTTTTCTGTCGATGTGGATGTCGAACACCGCAACGGCAATGATGATGGTGCCGGTTGCTATGTCCTTAATTTATAAATTGACCGAATACTTAAAACCCGAAGACGCAAAAAAAGTTTCAATCGGTTTGTTGTTGAGTATTGCCTACGGTGCTTCGGTCGGCGGAATAGCCACACTGATAGGAACACCTCCGAATTTGGCATTTACGAAAATATTTGCCTTAAATTTTCCGGATGCACCGGAAATAACATTCTCGCAATGGTTTGTTTTTGCTTTGCCGGTATCATTTGTGATGTTGATTGCCGTTTGGCTGATTTTGTATTTTAAATTTAAGCCGGCAGAAAGTTCGGGTATAAAAGGAAATACACTGTTTCGAGAACAATATCGACAACTCGGTAAAGCAAGTTACGAAGAAAAAATCGTTTTTACGGCATTTATCGTATTGGCATTTCTGTGGATTTTCAGAAACGGATTTAATTTCGGTTTTCATATTCCCGGCTGGGCATCTTTATTTAAAAATCCGAAATATCTGAACGACGGAACCGTTGCGATTTTCATTGCTTCAATACTGTTTTTGATACCCTCAAAATCAGAAAAAAAGAAACGAATTTTGGATAATGAAATTTTTGCAAAATTGCCTTGGCATATCATTTTGCTTTTCGGCGGCGGCTTTGCTTTGGCAAAAGCGTTTAAAGTTTCCGGTTTAACCGAATACCTCGGAACACAACTTACTGTTTTGGCGGGTGTTAATCCGTTTATTATCATTTTTGTTATTGCTCTTTTTATGTCTTTCCTTACGGAATTAACCTCAAATACGGCATCAACACAAATGATTTTACCGATACTTGCAAGTTTGTCATTGTCCTTAAAAATCAACCCTTTATTGCTGATGATTACGGCGACGCTTGCGGCATCTCTGGCATTTATGCTGCCGGTTGCCACACCGCCTAATGCCGTTATTTTCGGTACAAACAAAATTCGTATTAAAGATATGATGCGAACGGGAATTATTTTGAATACGGTCGGCGTGTTGATTGTGAGTTTAGCAATGTATTATTGGGGACAATATGTTTTCGGTATTGATATAAACGTTTTTCCGAATTGGGCTTATTAGTTGAAAGTATAAAGTTGAAAGTTAAAAGGGAAAAGTTGAGTTGTATAAATTTATTCGTGTACGTGCAATTCGTGTGAAATAAAATTATAAGTTTGTAAATAAAAAATAATGCTGATTACAAAAAATATAAAATTGGCGGAAGTTATTCTGCAAAATTATCATCTGATACCGATAATTTCGCGTTTCGGAATAAAATTCGGTTTCGGAGATAAAACGGCGGAACAAGTTTGTCTTCAATACAAAATTAATGTTGATTTCTTTTTGGAAATCGTAAATGCTTTTAACGACAAAAATTATTTACCATACGAGAAATTAAAAAAAATACCGCTTTCGTTTACGGTAAATTATTTGCTGAAATCGCATCATTATTACAATAAAATAAAACTTCCGAATATCGAAAAATTAATAAAAAAAATGGAATGGGAAGCCGGAAATTCCGAAAAAAATAAAAATGTACTGGACAAATTTTTCAGTCAATATTTGAAAGAAGTAAAGGAGCATACGACAAATGAAGAAAAGGAAATTTATCCTTACGTATTGGAACTGGAAAAAAATTTTTACGACAAAACAGCCGATATCGAGTTTATCAAAAAAATAAAAAATAAATCAATACGGGATTATGCCGATACGCACGATGAATTAAATTCGGCACTTCTTGATTTAAAAAATATCATCATAAAATATTTGCCGCCGGCAAAAAACAGAGAGATTACGGAACAGCTTCTTACAGAGATATTTAAATTGGAAGCAGATATGAAAGACCATACAAAATTGGAAGATAATGTGGTGGTTCCGGTTGCCGAAATGATGGAAAACGAACTTAAAAAACGAACTGAATGAACGGCAAAATTTCATTTATAATCGTTGAAAAATCCTATATTGTTCGTTCGGGATTGATACAAATTTTGAGTAATTTCCCGGAAACCGGAAATATTACGGAACTTAGTGATACGAAATTATTGACCGATACGCTTACTAAAAAACAGGCGGATGTTGTTATCATAAATGCCAAATTAACGGATACGATACCCGAAATTATTTTAAGTATCAGGGAAAAGAACGAGCAAATCAGATTAGTTGTTTTTGTGGGAACACGACGAGAAAATGATGATTTTCCGGCATTTGATTTAAAAATTTCGGTCGACGAATCGAAAAATTCGATTATCGAAAAGCTGCAATTTCTTATCAAAAATATAATTCCGAATGAAAATTCGGAAATATCCGGAGAATTATCCGACAGAGAAAAAGAAGTGGTAAAGCAAATTGCTTTGGGAAAAACAAATAAGGAAATCGGCGAAGTATTGTTTATCAGTCCGCATACGGTAATTACGCATCGAAAAAATATAACGAGAAAATTGGGAATAAAAACCGTTTCGGGCTTAACGGCTTTTGCCATTTTAAATAATTTGATAAAAATTGATGAGGCAGTATAAAAATTATTTTTTATTTTGTAAGTGTTTTAAAAACAAATTTTAAAGAAAAATTATGCGAGCAGCCGTATTCGGAAAAAATTTTGATGAAGATTTTAAACCGTCGTTAAGTACTTTTTTTAATCTGTTGAAAAAACACAATATCGAATTGATGATTTTTGAACCGTATTATCAGTTCATACAAAAAAATTGCACAAATATCCCCGTTATTTATTCAACTTTTGACAGCCCTTTTACGAAAGATAATTTGCCGGATATTATGTTCAGTATAGGCGGCGACGGCACTTTTTTGGATGCCGTATCGTATGTAAAAGACAAGGAAATTCCCATTGTAGGTATTAACAGCGGACGTTTGGGTTTTTTGGCAAATATCTCGAAAGAAGAAATTCCGGATGCCTTAAATGCAATTTTTAATAATAAATTTACCCTTGAAGAACGAACTTTGCTGGAAGTAAATACGGATAAAAAATATTTTAACGAATTTAATTTTGCTTTAAACGAAGTAACGGTATTAAAGCGAGATTCCGGTTCGATGATTACCATTAAAGTATATGCAAACGGCGAATATTTGAATACTTATTGGGCTGACGGGTTGATACTTGCAACACCTACCGGCTCAACGGCATATTCCCTGAGTTTGGGCGGGCCTATTGTTGTTCCGGGTTCGAGCAATTTTATTATTACGCCTATTGCACCGCATAATCTTACGGTTCGTCCGATTGTTCTTCCGGATAATTACGATATTACAATAAAAGTTTCGGGCAGAACCGAAAATTATTTGCTTTCGATTGATTCGCAATCGGTTGTTGTTGAGAAAAATACAAAAATTTGCGTAAAAGCGGCAAGTTTTAAAGTGAAAACCGTAAGAATTGAAGAAAATACATTTTTCGACAATATACGCGATAAACTGATGTGGGGTTTTGATAAACGGAATTAGCAAATTATAATACAAAATCCAAATAATTATCTTTGTGAATAACTTGAAAAGTTGAGTTATAATTTTTTAAAAAAGTCGAAGGTTTTTTAACTTTATTTTTGGAAAATTTTATTTCATAGGCATGTAAATTACCGTCGATTTCTTCTATATAATCGATTTCATTTTGTTTATAATCACGCCAAAAATAACGATTTAAAAATATTCTTTCATAAGATATTTTTTTAAGTCTTTCCGAAACAATAAAATTTTCCCATAATTGCCCGGTATCATTCCTGTATTCAAGTCCGTTAAATTGCCTTATAATTCCGTTTCTCACTCCGTTATCATAAAAATAATATTTTACCTTTTTTCTGACTTCCTTACGCAGATTTTTTGCATATCCGTATAAATTGTACAGGACAAACGATTTTTCGAGTAAATCAATATAACGTTCAACAGTTCTGACATTTATACCCAACGAGTTTGAAATTTCATGAAATGAAATTAATTGTCCTGTCTGAAATGCAAGTAATTTGAGCAAATCGGTAATTGTTTTTGACTTTTTAATATTTTCCAAAGTAAAAATATCTTTCAGAAGATATGAATTAACAAGTTCATCAAGTATTTCAAGTTTTTCGTTTTTTGTTTTTGCCGTCAGCACTTCGGGGTAAGTTCCGAAAACCAAAAAATCATTGAGCTTTTCTTTTAATTCGTATTTATTGTATTCTTTGTGTAATTCCTGCATAGACAGCGGAAAAAGTGTAAATGTTCGTTTTCTGCCGGTAAGCGGTTCGCCTGTTTTTTGCGATAATTCGAACGACGACGACCCGGTTGCAATAATTTTAAGTTCGGGTTTGTTATCAATTAAAATTTTTAATGCCGTACCTATTTCCGGAATATTTTGTGCTTCGTCAATTGCCACTATATCATACCCTTCTGCATAATTCAAGATAGTATCAAAATCTTGCGACGAAAGAAGTTCCCGTATTCTTATGTTATCGCCGGAATCGTATTTGTATTTCAAGCCCGATTTTAAAAGCAAATTTTTTAACATTGTAGTTTTTCCTACGCGTCTTGCACCGTAAATAATGAGGACTTTATTTTTTGTTATTATATCGTTAATATTTTCGGTATATCGATGAAGCATAGTGCAAATTTATTTCTTTTTATTGTGAAATGCAAAAATTTCCGTAAATATTTGTATTGATAATGCAAAAATTTCCCTAAATATCTGCATCACTGATACAAAAATTTCCGTAAATATTTGTAGCAGCAGTTAAATATTTTTTAAAATAAAAGCAAAAATTGCCTGTTTGTCGTCGGGATGAAACCAAACATAATCTTTGTCGCGTTTAAACCAAGTTATTTGGCGTTTGGCATATCTTCGTGAATTGCGTTTTATCAGCCGAACGGCTTCTTTTAAGTCATATTTTCCTTCAAAATACGGAAAAAGTTCTTTGTAGCCGACCGTATTCAGCGAATTAAGGTCTTTATCTTTTAAAAATTGCATTGCTTCTTCCTGTAAACCTTCATCAATCATTAAATCAACCCGTTTGTTAATTCGTTCATAAAGTTCTTTGCGGTCTCTTTCCAAGCCGATTTTCAGAATGTTAAAATCTCGTTTTTTATCCGGGTTTGACAAAAATGAGGTGTAGGTTTTCCCGGTTTGAATGCAAACTTCAACAGCACGCAACAGACGTTTCGGATTATTTAAATCAACAACTTCGTAATGTTCGGGATCTAATCGTTTAAGGTCGAACCGTAAACTTTCGATACCTTCGTTTTTGTATTTTTCGGTCAGTTGTTTTCGTATTTCGGGCTCGGCATCGGGCAGGGCATCAATTCCTTTGCAAACGGCATCAATATACATTCCGGAGCCGCCGACAAGCAATGCCGTATTTTTTCTCTGAAATATATCTTTCAGTATATCAAGTGCTTCGAGTTCGTATTTTCCGGCACTGTAATAATCGTAAATTGACTTATTTGCAATCATAAAATGCCTTACTTTTTTCAAATCTTCATCAGAAGGTCGGGCAACGCCGATTTTCAGTTCTTTGTAAATTTGACGTGAATCGGATGAAATAATATAAGTATCAAGCATTCGGGCAAGTTCAATACTTAAATTGGTTTTGCCGATACCGGTAGGTCCTGTTATGATAATAAGTGTTTTTGTCAAAATTTAAAGATTTTTTGTGAAAACTTTTGTAAAAATGTGAAAACTTTCGGATATAATCAAAGCAAAGAACAAACTTTTAATAACTTTGTATTT
>CAZCPV010000154.1:914-7541 GCA_964500765.1 uncultured Draconibacterium sp. | reverse complement strand
CATTGGATTGCTCTGAAAACCAATTAGCAAGTTTAAATATTTCTTCAAATACAAACTTGACACATTTATTTTGTTCTTCTAACCTATTAACAAGCATTAATGTTTCCGGAAATACTAATTTAACATATTTGAGCTGTTCCGATAATCAGCTTACAAGTATTGACGTATCTGCAAATACGGCTTTAATTAATTTTTATTGTTATGAAAATCAGCTTACAAACATTGATATTTCATCAAATATTAATTTAGAAGAATTTGATTGTGCCTTTAATCCGATACCAAATTTAGATGTATCCGCAAACGTAAATTTAACAGAATTAGGGTGCTATAATAATCAACTGACAAATCTTAATGTTTCAACTAATACAAATTTGGAAGCATTGTATTGCTCCGATAATCAGTTAACAAGTTTAGATGTTTCGGCAAATACAAATTTGTTTTCAATAGAATGCCAAACAAACAATTTAACAAGTTTAGACGTTTCTGCAAATACAAATTTACAAGAATTGAATTGCTCCGAAAATCAACTTACAAGTTTGGATGTAAGAAACGGAAACAATGCAAGTTTTTCAACTTTTGATGCTTCCGGAAACCCAAATTTAACTTGTATTTATGTTGATGATAAAACCGGAGCTTATCTTTCAAGTTGGACAATTGATGCAAGTTCAACTTTTGTGGAAACAGAAGCAGAATGCAGCGAATTAACCGATATTGAAAATATTTCTGACAAGAATAGTTTTAATGTTTATCCGAACCCCGCAAAAAATAGTTTCAGCATAAATACAACCGGCAGAATTGAAAAGGTTAAAATTTATAATGTTTTCGGTAAATTGATAAAAACATATAATAAACAAAACGTTTATTCGGTTTCCGATTTAACAAGCGGTGTGTATTTAATTCATGTAAAAAGTGAAAACGGCAAATTTGTTTCAAAATTAATTGTTGAATAGGGGATAAAATATTTCTTTCCGACCCTGCCGATTTTTGAAATTCGCAGGGTCTTTTTTTTGATTTAATTTACTGAAATCCCGTATTAAAATTTACTTTTGCAAAGAATAGTAAAATTCTGTATAAAAATGGAAAAAATAAGCCCGAAAGAATTAATTAAAATATTGAAAGATAATGAAATAAAACGATTTCATTTGGTTTATAACCCCGATGTCAAAAAAGTTGAACCTTCACATAAAGAATTGCAGTTTCTTGCCGATTTTATAAATTCCGACAAGCGTGATTTTGAAGAACACGAAGCTATGTTTTTTCAATTAACCGATAAATACGATGTGCTTCAAGGTGCATTTGTTCACCGTACAAAAAGAGGGCAGGCAGCCGGCGGTGTTCGGTTCTGGCAATACGAAAATGTTGAAGATTATTTGCGAGACGGAATGCGATTGGCAAAAGGCATGACCCACAAAAATGCCCTTGCCGGACTGTGGTGGGGCGGCGGAAAAGGCGTTATGATTCATAATACCGATTTCAACAAACAAGACAAAGAATATCGTGAATATGTTTATACCGAGTACGGAAAATTTTTAACCCGTTTAAAAGGTTGTTACGTTACGGCGGAAGATGTGGGTACAAGTGTTGAGGATATGGCAAACATCTATAAATCAACACGTTTTACAACCTGCATTCCGGAAACCGTAGGCGGCAGCGGAAATCCTTCCGAGCCCACATCAAGAGGCGTACTGGCGGGAATGGAAGCAGCACTTGCTTTTAAAGGCGAAACTTTGAATGGTAAAACGGTTGCCGTACAAGGTATGGGGCATGTTGCCGAACCGCTGATAGGACATCTTTTTAATAAAAATGTTAAAAAAGTTATTGCAGCCGATATAAACCCGGATATTGTAAATTCCGTAAAGGAAAAATATGCCGGTAAAAACCTTGATGCAAGAGTTACGGAAAAAGGCGATAATTCAATTCTTTTTGAAGATTGTGATATTGTTGCTCCTTGTGCCGTAGGTGCAACGCTTAACGATAAAACAATTCCGAACATAAAAGCCGGAATAATTTGCGGTGCGGCAAATAATCAGCTTGAAAACCACGACAGGCACGATAAAATGATTGCCGACAGAGGCATTATTTATGTTCCCGATTTTTTAAACAACAGAATGGGAATTGTAAATTGTGCCAATGAGCAATACGGCTATGTCGATAATGATGATTTTATCGAAAGGCATTTGCAAAAAGATTGGAAACACGGTGTTTATCAAACAACATTATCCGTTTTGAAAGAAGCACAAAAAACCGGAAAACCGACTTCGGAAATTGCAATAAAGCAAGCAACGGAAATGTCGATGCAGGAACATCCCGTTTTCGGACACAGAAGTTTGAAAATAATTCAATCGTTGGTAAAAAATAAATGGTTTGAAAAGTAAAATGTTATGACACCGGCACAAAGAATTGAAACAGAAGAAAAAGTAAATTGCTTTACGCATCTTATAGGTATCGGATTAAGTATTGCAGCAACGGTTTTGATGATTGTAAAAGCATCGTATCACGGTTCTGCCATATCAATTGTCAGTGCGGCAATTTTCGGAGCAACGCTTATAATGCTTTATTCGGCATCAACCCTGTATCACGGGGCAAAAAATATGCGTGTTAAATACAAGCTTAACAAATTTGACCATTCGGCAATTTATATTCTGATTGCCGGAACATACACTCCGTTTTCGATTGTATTGCTGCAAGGCGGCTGGGGGTGGAGTATTTTCGGTATTCAGTGGGGATTGGCGATTATCGGAACGTTTTATAAAATTTTTTGGTATAAACCGAAATACAGGGCAATATCGGCATTTGCCTATGTAGCAATGGGTTTGGTAATTGTTATTGCGGCAAAGCCCTTGTCGGAAATTATTCCTGAAAAATGCTTTATTTGGTTGGCAATAGGCGGTCTTTCGTATATTGTCGGCGTATTTTTTTATTTAACAAAAAAAGTTCCGTTCGGACACGGGATTTTTCATTTGTTTATTATCGGCGGAAGTTTTGCTCATTTTTGGGCGATTTATAATTATGTTTTACCGAATTTAACACTATAAAAATGGATACAGCGGAAAAATTCAGAGAAACCGTAAGAAATAATTTTAAGTTTAAACTTTTTATGCTGAAAGAATTGCCTTCGGCGTTTTTTTCGGGAATACGAGTTACGGAAATAACGGAAGAAAAAGCCGTTGTGCGAATACCGTTTAAATTCCTTACGAAAAATCCGTTTAAATCGATGTATTTTGCATCGCAGGCAATGGCGGCGGAATTGGCAACGGGAATTTTGGCTTTGTCGCAAATTTCCGGCAGAAAGCCCAAAGTTTCTATGCTTGTTTTTGATATGAATGCACATTTTTCTAAAAAAGCCCGAACAGCGGTTAATTTTACTTGTGAAAACGGAAAAGATATTAAAAATGCGGTTGAGAAAACCGTGAAAACCGGAGAAGGTGTTACGGTTGAAGCAAAATCGGTAGGTATTGACAAAGACGGTGATGTAGTTTCGGAATTTACCTTTATTTGGACTTTTAAGGCAAAAAATTCTCGTTAACAATCTGATAATTTTTATAAATTTTACAAGATTTCAGAAAATAAAAAAGGAACTGAAAAATCAGTCCCTCTTTCCTTTTAAGTTAATTTTATTTTTACCATTTATCGGTAAATTTTACTCCCCAAACGGTAATATCATCTCTTTGTTCTTCTTCGCCTTGATGTTCATCTAATGTATCAAGAATAAACCGTTTTTGTTTTTTCAGATTCATATCTTTGGCTTTTTTTAACATTTCAATAAAACGAGGTGTTCCGAAACGTTTTCTGTCTGAATTATTTTGGTCAATAATTCCGTCTGTTGTAAGCCAGAGCATATCATCTTTAAAAAGGTAAAAGTCTTTATTTGTAAATTGTATATTCCCTCTTTTTTGTTTTGACCCGCCTATTGAACGCCTTTCTGACGAAAGAATTGTAATATCATCATTTTTATGAGAAAAATAATATAAATCGGATTTTGCTCCGGAATATGTAATATGAAAGGAATTATTTTCTTTTTCTATCATACAAACCGACATATCCATACCGTCATTATTATCGGTTGTTTCCTGTCTTAGAGCCAGTTTTACTTTCTTATCTAAATTTTCTAAAATAGCTTTCGGACTTGAGATATTTTGTTCCAAAACAATTTCACTTAACAATCGGCTTCCGATCATTGACATGAATGCTCCCGGTACACCGTGTCCTGTACAATCAACGACAGCAAGAAACAATTTGTCGAGTTTTCCGTCTTTTCCCGATTTTTCGGCGAACCAATAAAAATCTCCGGATACTACATCTCTTGGTTTAAAAATTACAAAAGAGTCAAAATATTTTTCTAAATCGCCGGGAAGCGGTAAAATTGCCTGTTGAATGTTCTTGGCATAATTAATACTTGATGTAATGAGCTCGTTTTGTTTTTCAATTTGGTCTTTTTGTTTGTGAATCTCAATCTCATTTTTCTTTTCTGCCGTAATATCCGTATCAATTGAAATTAATTTTGTAACATCATTATTTTCATCCAAAATCGGAGTTATAGTTGTTTGAACCCAAATTTCTTTTCCGGTTCGGGTTTTACTCATATTTTGATAGGAGCCGGTTTGTTTGGTTTCAATTATATTATTTATAATTTTTTGTACTTCAGGGTTGTTGCTGGCTCCTATAATATTGTCGTCAAGCTCATTACGTAATAATTGAAGAGTATATCCGTACATTCGCGTAAAGCCGGCATTTACCCATTGGAAGTTCCCTTTTACATCCATAATTGTAACGGCATTATCAGTTTCGGATGCAACAATAGATAATTTTTCAAGCTCTGTATTTACTGATTCCAGCAGTTTTGCTTGGTTCTGAATTTCATCTTTTTGTGTGTTGATGGCGACATATTGTTCGCTTAACTGTTTATTAACTTTCTGTTTGTTTATATAACTGTTAACAATTATAACCCCCAGAAACAAGAAGATTACAAGTGCGGCAACGGCAAAATAAATGATATTCTTTTGAGTTGCCACGGTTTTTTGAGACATACCTAAACGTTCATCAATTTTTTTTATCTCTTCTTGTTTTGCTTTTAATGTTTCAGAAACTTTTGCCATTGAATCCCTTTGGAGCATAGCTAAAGCCCTTTGTTTTTCAATAGCTTTTGATGATTGTTCAAGTAAGGCCAGATTTTTTTTAAGGTTTTCTCTTTGTTGCTCAACTTCAAAACTCATAGAATCAAGTTTTAAATTCTGAGCTTGTAATTCCCCTTCTTTGGCGGAAATAAGATTTTCTTTACTGGCAATACTGTCTCTTTGTGCTTTAATTCTGGCTTCCTGTTCTTGAAGTAACTTTTCTTTATCGGCAATTTCTTTTTTCTTTTCATCTAATGCTTTTTGTTCGGCAAGAAACTTTTTGTTTGTTTCGGCATATATTTTTTGAATATCTGCCCGGGTTCCTCCTGTTCTTATTATTTGTCTTGAAAGGACAATGTGGTTTTGTCCGGCAAGTCGGGTATTTACGTCATAAGGTTTCGGATTTTTCGGGCTTACTTTTCTAAAGTTTATAATACTGAATTGTGTTTGTTTTGACCTGTCTGACATGATTAAAACATTTTTACCTTTAAGTTTTTCATAAACAAATCCCAAATATGCATTTTCATTCCTTGATACATACACAATGTGGTTTGCTTGAATATCACTGTAATTTGTATAACGAATAACTTCTACGGGCTTTCCTTTAATGGTTCTGGTTTTTGCAAGTTTTTGCAGTTCTGTAAATAAATTTTTGGAAGAAAAAACACCGATTGTATAGCTTGTAATATTGCTTTCGTCTTCCCAGCTTATACTGTAAGATATATTAAAAATCCATTGTGCTCTTTGTGCATCTTCTGTTTGTTGAGCATAACTTTGTTTTACTGTAAATGAAAGCAGTAACAAGCTGATTATAAATAAGGTAAATTTGCTTTGAGTTTTCATTTATTATTAATTTAATAAGTATTTTTAAATAAAACTGTGATATTTTTTAAAAGAAATTATTTTTTGTTTCCTTCTAATTTTTTTATTCTTTTTTCTTGTTGGTTTATTATAGTTTTTAACGAATCAATTTCTTTATTTTTTTCTTCAATTATTTTGTTGGCTTTTTGTAAAGATTTATTGGTTTCGGCATATAATTTTTGAATATTAACACGAGTTCCTCCGGTTCTTAACAGTTGTCGTGAAAGAATAATCTTATTTTGCTTTGCAAGTTCGGTATTTATGTCATAAGGTTTCGGGTTTTTCGGGCTTACTTTTCGGAAATTAATAATACTGTATTCCGGTTGTTTTGACCTGTCAGACATAATTAAAACATTCTTACCTTTTAGTTTTTGATAAACAAATCCCAAATAAGCATTCTCATCTCTTGAGACATAAACAATATGGTTTGTCTGTATATCTTTATAATTTGAATAACGAATAATCTTTACGGGTTTTCCTTTAATGGTCTGGGTTTTTGCTCGTTTTTGAAGTTCTTCAAACAGACTTTTTGAGGAAAAAACACCGATTGTATATGAAGTTATATTACTTTCATTTTCCCATGTTATCCCGTATGAGATATTAAAAATCCATTGTGCTCTTTGTGCATCTTCTGTTTGTTGAGCATAACTTT
>CAZCPV010000154.1:0-814 GCA_964500765.1 uncultured Draconibacterium sp. | reverse complement strand
TTACTGTAAATGAAAGCAGTAACAAGCTGATTATAAATAAGGTAAATTTGCTTTGGAATTTCATAAATTAAAATTTAAAAACAGCAATACTGTTCCCTTATTCTACAAAAATAATACAAATTTAAATAAGTTGACTGTTTTTTTTAAGTTTTTCTTACTTTTAAGCCCTGTTTTTAAGCTTAAAAATTTAATGTTTCATAATTTTATCGAAAATATTATCCAAACAGATATTGATTTTTTCCTTTTTTTAAATCAATTTCACAATCCTTTTTTTGATGTTCTGATGACTTTTGTGAGCGGAAAATTTTCTTGGATTCCGCTTTATTTGTTTATACTGTTTCTGATTTTTAAAAATTTCAAGTTCAAGAAAGGGCTTGTTATCTTTTTAAGTATCATCTTATTAATTGCTTTGTCCGATCAAACGTCCGTATTTTTGTTTAAGTTTACTTTCCTCCGGTTAAGACCGTGTTTTAATCCCGAAATTTCCGATATGGTTCATGTCGTAAATATGCCCGGCGGAAAATACGGGTTTATTTCTTCCCATGCTTCAAACGGATTTGCATTGGCATTTTTTACGCTTTTAATCTTTAAAAATAAAATATATACCGTATTGATATTATTTTGGGCATCGCTCGTTGCATACAGCAGAATATATCTCGGAGTTCATTATCCGGCAGATGTTTCGGCGGGTGCTTTGTGGGGTGCTTTTTCGGCCTGTTTGTTTTTTGTCTTGCTGAAAAATTATATCTTGGATAAAGAATGAATTTATTTCTTTTTATAATGATATTTTACAGGATTGTTTTTGTATTTGCTT
>CAZCPV010000153.1:4525-7550 GCA_964500765.1 uncultured Draconibacterium sp. | reverse complement strand
AGAAGTTTGCGTTTATTTTGACAACAAACTTTTCCGAGGGAATAGAACAACAAAAAAGAATGCCGAATACTTTGATGCTTTTGATTCCCCTAATTATCCTTGTCTTGCTGAAGCAGGAATTAAAATTAATTATAGGAAAAACAACATTAAATATCCCGGATATAATAAGATTCCTACTATAAATACAAAATTAGATACAAATGTTGCAATAATCAAAATGTTCCCAGGTATCAGCAAAAACTTTATCAAAGCTGCTTTTAGCACCAAAAATTTAAAAGCTGTAATTCTTGAAACTTTTGGGTCAGGAAATGCAATAATGGATGAATGGTTTATTAACATATTGAAAAATGCTAACGAACAAGGTATTGTAATTATGAATATTACACAATGTATTGGAGGGACAGTTCTATCTGAAAAATACGAAACAGGCAAAACTCTTATTAACGCAGGTGTAATTAGCGGTTATGACATTACAACGGAGGCGGCAATAACTAAATTAATGTACTTACTTGGTCTGAATTTATCGAATAACGAAATAAAATCATATATGCAAGAATCTATTGCAGGAGAAATTACAAAATAAAGTTTAATAAGGAAAATTTAATGAAACAGTATTAATTTTTTAGCAAAGTCAAAAAAAAATTAAAAGATTAATTTTTCTGAAAAGAAAATTTTATTTATTTTCGGCACTTGAAAAGAAAACCGTTTCTCGGTATGTCTTTCTAGAGGAGAGGTGTCCGAGTGGCTTAAGGAGCACGCTTGGAAAGCGTGTGTACATATTACGTGTACCGGGGGTTCGAATCCCTTCCTCTCCGCAATAACGGAAACTAATTAATAATTAATTAAAAATAAATTTTAGACACATGAAAAAGTTATTTGCATTAGCAGCAATTTTGGGAATGTTTATGTTTGGTGTTCATCAACAAACTTATGCACAAAAAGCAGAAGGAGATTCTACCGCTACCGTACAAAAGGATGATGCAACCGTAAGTGATGCAGCAGATAAAACAGCTGTTGCAACGGAAGATGCACAAAATCAAGGGGAATTTCACAAAAAAATTAAAGAAAAGTTCATTGAAGGCGGTCCGTTTTTTATGAGCTTTGTATTAATTGCTTTTATTCTCGGTTTGGCACTTTCTATTGAAAGAATCATTTATTTGAATTTAGCAACAACCAATACCGAAAAACTCCTTAATAATGTTGAAGAAGCCCTCGAAACAGGCGGTATTGAAGCAGCTCAAGAAGTTTGCAGAAATACCAAAGGGCCTGTTGCCAGTATTTTCTATCAAGGTTTAAGCAGAGCAGACCAAGGAATTGATGTGGTTGAGAAATCGGTTGAATCTTACGGAAGTGTTCAAATGGGATTACTTGAAAGAGGATTAACATGGATTTCATTATTTATTGCACTGGCTCCGATGTTAGGATTTATGGGAACGGTAATCGGTATGATTGACGCTTTTGATAAAATCCAAGCAGCAGGTGACGTAAATGCGGGATTGGTTGCAGGAGGTATTAAAATTGCCTTGATTACAACCGTTTCGGGTTTGATTGTTGCAATGATTCTTCAAATTTTTTATAACTACATTGCTTCAAAAATTGATGCTTTGGTCAGTAATATGGAAGATGCATCCATTTCACTTGTTGATATATTAGTGAAATATCAAAATAAATAAAATTTTATTTTAAATTTAAATTACGCAGCTATGACTGATAATATAGCCAAAATTACGAAGATATTACTTTGGGTATTAATTGCTTTGTCTTTGTTCTATGCAATAATGTTGTTTGTTAATACAACGGAAACAGATACAAAGTGGATTGTAAATTCATTGACATATACAGAAGTACTTCTCTATATTGCTGTCGGTGCGGTTGTTTTATTTTCAATTTTTAACTTTGTTTTAAATTTAATATCTCGACCGAAAAAAGCATTACTTTCTTTAATTCCGATAGTAATTTTAGGAATCGTATTTTTCTTTGCCTATTCAAATGCTTCTGATGAAGTGCTTTATATGCCGACTTATGAAGGAACGGATAATGTTCCGGGAATATTAAAATGGTCGGGAGCAGGTTTAATAACAGCTTATATATTCTTTGGTCTTGCAGTACTCTCTATCTTATACGTAGAAATTGCAAAACTTTTTAAATAATTAATAAACGGATACTGTGCAGATTGATTTTTTAACAAACTGTACAGTATTTCCGATTTAAAAATTTATACCGATGGCAAGAAGACCCTTACAAGAAATAAATGCAGGTTCAATGGCTGACATTGCTTTCTTACTGCTCATATTCTTTCTGGTAACAACAACCATGAGTACGAATACCGGTATGCAACGTAAATTACCGCCGCCGCCGGATCCGAAACAAAAAATTGATGAAACAAAAGTAAAAGAACGTAACGTAATGGTTGTTCTTATTAATAAAGATAATAATATCGCTATTAAAGGAAAACCGATACAACTAAAAGATATTTGCGAAAAAACAAAATTATTTTTTTCAAACCCGAATAATGATACTAATCTTCCTGAAAAAAAGATAAAAGATATTCCTTTTTTCGGGAAATATCCGGTTTCTAAAGGTGTTGTTTCTTTGCAAACAGACAGGAATACTAATTATGAGAAATATTTACAGGTAAATAATGAGTTGGTTCGTGCTGTTAATGAATTAAGAGATGAAAAAGCTAAGGAAAAATTCGGGATGAAATTTGATGATTTGGACAAAGATAAGCAGAAAGCCGTAGCAAAAGTTTATCCTTTAAACATTTCCGAAGCAGAACCGAGAAGAATTGCGGCAGGAGTCGGCGGAAAATAAATTATTTTGAATTTTAAAATCTAAAATAAATGGCAAAATTTGCAAGAAAAGGAAAAGGCGGAACACCCGCTATTTCTACGGCATCTTTACCCGATATTGTTTTTATGTTACTGTTTTTCTTTATGACGGTTACGACTATGAAAGAAGTTGACTTAAAGGTTCATATCTCGAAACCGAAAGCAACCGAAGTAAAGAAAATTGAAAACAAAGC
>CAZCPV010000153.1:0-4425 GCA_964500765.1 uncultured Draconibacterium sp. | reverse complement strand
AGGTTCATATCTCGAAACCGAAAGCAACCGAAGTAAAGAAAATTGAAAACAAAGCTCTGGTAAAATACATAAATATAGGTGTTCCTATTAAGAAATATCAATCGAAATACGGAAAAGAGCCGGTTATTCAATTAAACGATGCTTTCGCTAATGTTGATGATATAGGTCCTTGGGTTGACGGGGTAAGAGCAGATATGGATGCCGAAAACAGAAGTAAAATGACAACGGCATTAAAAATTGATAAAAATGCAAAGATGGGAATTGTTACCGATGTAAAACAAGAACTCAGAAAAGCCAAAGCATTAAAAATAACTTACATTGCCGATAAAACGACAAAAAAAGATTTCTTTTAAAAAATACAAATAACTTTTTTATATAAAAACGACTTAATCATAAATTGACTAAGTCGTTTTTATGTCTAACTCCGTATATTAAGCTCCACTCTAAACGTAAAAAAAACAATAACAGTTATCCCTTTTTGTGTGTATTTTTTAATCTGTCCTTACTTTCTGCTATTTCTTCTAAAATTTTTATAACTTGCTCTCGTGTAAAGTTAAATTTTTTGTTCATTTTTTTATGCTTTTTGTTGAAATTTTAAAAATAACAAAAATTTACTTTACACATTTGGGGACAATAAAATTATCTTACCGAATTTATATAATTATTAAGTTCTTGAATTGATGATGAAAAATCAAAAACATCATTTATAATAAAATAGTTTTCAATATCGTAGGTGTATTTATAGGCAAATTTTGCAAAATCGAGTTTGTCTTTTTCAAAATCAAAAAGTTCTGCAATTTCTTTAACTTGTTGTACGGTAAGGCAATTTGACCTGACAATTTGTTTGGCAATTGTTTTTTTATCATCGTCAAAATTTGCTTTTGCAACGGTTTGTTTTGCTCTTTGAAAATTATTCGGATTCATTGGCCAAGGACAACCGATTCTGCCGTCGTACCCGGGCATAACATAATGGTCGGGGTGCTCTTGTTGTACTTCGTAGTGTGTTTCTGTTTCATTAACCGTTGAATTGTAATTTACACTTTCATCGTTTACGGAAATGTTTGAGTTTAAATTAACACCGCCGTCATCTGTTTGAATCGAAACATTTCCTCCGGTTTCGTTTACGTTCATATCAATATGAACACCCGTTCCTGTTGCATTTGTACTATTTTCGATATAAACGTCATTTTGATTATCCTGCTCGTTGTAAACATAATCGTAGGGCAAAGGTGCTTCCGAATAATAACGTAAAACATTATTTCCTTTTCTGTCCTTTTTTATTCTGTATGTAATTTCCGTGCCGAGTTTTGTATAAACATTTTTACTTATCGGCGAAATGGTTTTATCTTCAAAAATAATTTTGATTTTATAAGCCGGGTTCGTTAAGCCCTCAATTTTTACATTTGTTCGCGGTTCGGAATTTTTCTTTAATCCGTTCATAATAACGGTAAAAGGATAACCGTCTTCGGAAAAGAACGATAATGATGAATACGGTACTTGTGCAAAAGCAGTATTAAAAATAGCGCCAAAAAATAATAAAATAAAAACAGGTTTTTTCATAATAATAAAGATTTGAATAAAAAATCAATTTATAATAAATCAATACCGAGGATTGTAATATCGTCAAAAAGAGCCGGGTTGCCTTTTTTCAGGTTTAATGTTTTTTGCAGGCAAACAAAATTTTCGTTAACAGAAAGTTTATTTGACATACATTTTTCCAATTCAGCCAAACCGATTTCTTCATGATTATTATTTTCGAGTTCTGCCAGTCCGTCGGTAAAGCAGATTAATTTTGAGGTGTTTTCAACATAAAAAAATCCTTCGTTAATAAACGGTATTTCATCCAGCATGCCTATTCCGGGGCAACCGTCTTTTAATTCATGCAATTTTTTTGTTTTAATATCATATAAAAAAGGTGCATTATGTCCGGCATTAATGTATTGAAGTTCTCTTGTTTCGGAATTGTATTTTCCGGCAAAAAAGGTTATAAATCGCTCACCCTGTGCACTTTGTATAACTCGATAATTTAACAATTTTACCAATTCGGGAAGTTTAATGCCGGTAGTTAAATACGCTTTTAAGCTTGCCTGAAAATTCGACATTAAAATTGCTGCCGAAATTCCTTTTCCGGAAACATCGGCTATACAGAAAAAATATTCGGTATCGGAAAGTTTTTCAAAATCAAAATAATCGCCGCCTACATCAAAATGCGGCAGATAAAAAGACGTTACGTTTATAGCTTTATTTTTCGGAAACGAATTTGTATCCGGAATAAGCATTGATTGCATTCGCGAAGCCAATTCCATTTCTTTTTTTATTCGTTCCTGCTTAATACTTTCTTCATACAGGCGTTTGTTTTCGATAGCCACAAAAATGATATTCGTAAGCGTTTGAATAAATCGCAAATGTTTAATTGTCGGGCTTACCCCTTCTTTTTCCTCATCAACATCGCCGATTAAAACATAGGCAATGGCTTTAATATCGTGATAAACCGGGATGATAAAATCGTAAGCGGAAAGGTTTTTGTTTTCAGTTGATGATGTGCTTGTAATTTCTTCGTGTTCCGAAAGGTCTTTTTCGACATCGATACCGAGATGTTCGTTTTTTTTTGAACCTGAATTTAAAATTAATTCCCACTCAAAGGTTTTTGCAAAAACAACGACTTTTCCGATTTTTAATTCATCCAAAAGAATATGGCGATAAGTTTCAAGAATTTTATCAACCGGCAAATTTTCATTTATGGCATTTGTAATTTCAAGTAAAGCATCTAACTTAAAATTACAGAATTTCAATCGTTTTAATGACGCACTTTTTGCCATATCTAATTGTTATTTAACACGTTCGGAATATTCTCGCGTTCTGGTATCAATTTTTAAAACATCATCAATATTTACAAATAAAGGGACTTTAATTTCTGCACCTGTTTCAAGTGTTGCCGGTTTGTTTGCCGATGTTGAAGCTGTATCGCCTTTAAAACCGGGTTCGGTATAGGTAACTTTTAACTCAACAAACGGCGGTAAATCGCAAGATAATACTTGATTATTTTCAGCTCTGAAAAGCATTTCCACTTCTTGTCCGTCTTTGAGCAAATCGTTATTATCTACGACATGTTCTTGTAATGTAATTTGTTCGTAGGTTTTTTGGTGCATAAAATGATAACCCATATCATCCTTATACAAAAACTGATAGGGATGTCTTTCTACTCTTACTTCCGTAACTTTAACGCCGGAAGTAAATGTATTTTCCAAAGTTTTACCCGTTGATAAACTTTTTAATTTTGTACGAACGAATGCCGGACCTTTACCCGGTTTTACATGTTGAAAATATACAATTTTATATAAGTCGTTTTTAAATTCGATAGTCATTCCGTTTCTGAAATCTGCTGTTGTTGCCATTTTTTAATATTATCAGTTAATTTATTGCAAAAATAAATAAAAATATCGGGAATGCAAGTCTTGTAATTTTCCCGTCAAAATATATTCGGACTGTAAGGTTTCAATTCTTTGTTAAGTTCTTTTGCATTTCCCGAAATTTTATCGAGCAATGCCCAAAAATTTTTCCCGTGATTTTTCTCAACGGTATGGCAAAGTTCGTGTAAAATCACATAATCGGTAAGGTGTTCCGGAAGTCGCATTAAATGAATATTTAAGCTGATATTATTTTTTCCGGAGCAACTTCCCCAACGGGTTTTTGCATTTCTTACGCTTACTTTTCCGTAATTAAAATTAAATTTTTTTGCCAAAAACGCCGTTCGTTGCGGAAGATATTGTTTGGCTTCGGAACGCAGGGTTTCGATAATGCCTGTTCGTATATATTCCTGAAATTTTTCTTGTTTAAATAAATTGTTTGCCGAATAATAAACGATAATTTTATCTTCCGAAATAATAATTCGTGTTTTTTTATCGGGAATAAACAGCAGTTGATGAAATTTTGAAGAAAATTTTGTCTCGGGCGTAAAAATTGTTTTTTGCCGTTCTTTTTCGGAAATTCTTTTTCTGCTTTTGATAATCCATGCTTTTTTTTCAAGAATAAATTTCTCTGCAGTCAAAAAAGAAACGGTATAAGGAACGGACATACGAATTTCTCCTCCGGATTTTACGCTTAAGGTCATACGTTTAAGTCCGCGTTTTTTTGTAATTTTTACAAGCCCTATGCCGTTTACGGAAATTTCTTTTGTCATTTTACATTATTGGATTAAATATAAAAAGACCCTGTGGGTTTAAATCTGCCAAAATATAAAATTTTAAATTCTTAATATTAAGTTAGTTAACACAAACCCGCAGGGTCTGAAAATACAAAATTAACCTTTTTATACTGCATTTATTATTAAAATTGAAACGGAAACTTAAAAATATTGCATTATTTCATCAGTATTAATTTTATGAATAATTTTTCTGCCGTCGTTTGTATAATTCGGGTTACTGC
>CAZCPV010000152.1:0-7550 GCA_964500765.1 uncultured Draconibacterium sp. | reverse complement strand
GAAGATTATACCGTAAATATTGTAAACGGAGGCGATACACAAGCACCTTCGACACCGACAAATTTAAGTTCTTCAAACGTTACATCAACAACATTAGATTTATCTTGGACAGCATCTACGGATAATGTCGGTGTTACCGGTTATGAGGTATATCAAAACGGAAGTTCAATAGGAACTGTTACGGGAACATCTGCAAATGTAACCGGGCTTTCACCGGAAACACAATACAATTTTTATGTAAAAGCGTATGATGCTGCAGGAAATAAATCAAATGCAAGTAATACAATTTATGTTACGACTGCTGCATCTCCGGATACACAAGCACCTTCAGCTCCTTCCGGTTTAGCTTATGCCAATGTAACACAAACAAGTGCCGATTTATCTTGGACTGCCTCAACGGATAATGTGGGAGTAACCGGCTACAGGATTTATAAAAATAACAGCTATGTTGAAACCGTAACCGGAACTTCATACACGGCAAACGGTCTTTCTGCTTCAACTTCATACAGTTTTTATGTAAAAGCCGAAGATGCCGCAGGAAATATTTCAAGTGCAAGTAATACCGTCAGTTTTACGACACAATCCGGCGGTGTAACCTATTGTGCATCACAAGGTAATACAGTTAGTGATGAGTGGCTCGACAGAGTTGTATGCGGCGACATTGATAAAACATCCGGAGCAAATAATGGATATGTTGATTTTACTTTTTTATCAACAGTTTTGTATAAAGATAATTCAACAAACATAACTCTATACCCTGCATGGTCGGGAACCGTATATGCAGAGGGCTTTTCTGTTTGGATAGATTATAATCAAGACGGTGATTTTGATGATGCCGGCGAACAAGTTTATTCAAAAGCGGCATCAAAAGATGCTTCGGCAAGCGGTTCGTTTACTGTTCCTGCATCAGCATTAACAGGAGCAACAAGAATGAGAGTTTCAATGAAGTATAACGGTATTCCTACACCTTGCGAAACGTTCTCTTACGGTGAAGTTGAAGATTATACCGTTGATATTCAGGATGGCGGAGATATGACTGCACCCACGGCTCCTTCAAATTTATCAAGTTCAAATATTACTCAAACAAGTGTTCAATTGTCTTGGACTGCATCAACGGATAATGTAGGTGTTACAGGTTATGATATTTACAAAAACGGAAGTTTATTAACAAGCACAACCGGAACTTCTTATACCGTAAACAGTCTTTCTGCTTCAACATCTTACAGCTTTTATGTAAAAGCAAAAGATGCGGCAGGAAATATTTCCGGTGCCAGTAATACGATAAACGTAACCACTCTTGATACGCCCGATACGCAAGCACCTTCTGCACCGACCGGATTGGCTGTATCAAATATCAGTGCAAGTTCATTGGTTTTATCGTGGACTGCATCAACGGATAATGTCGGTGTTACAGGATACGATGTGTATAAAGACGGAACCAATATCGGGACAACGGCAAGTCCAAATTATACAGTTACGGGACTTACGGCATCAACATCTTACAGCTTTTATGTAAAAGCCAAAGATGCGGCAGGGAATATTTCCGGTGCAAGTAATACGGTAAATGCAACTACAACTGCAAGTTCAACTTATTGTGCATCACAAGGAAATACAGTAAGCGATGAATGGATTAATCGAATTGTTGTCGGTTCAATTGATAATACATCCGGAGCAAATAACGGATATGCCGATTTTACTTCTATGTCGGTAAATATGGCTTTAAGTTCCGGACAAACCGTAACAATTTATCCGGCTTGGTCGGGAACGGTTTATTCGGAGGGCTATTCAATATGGATTGATTATAACCAAGACGGTGATTTTGATGACAGCGGTGAACAAGTTTTTACAAAAGCTGCATCGAAAGACGCAAGCACTGTTGCATCTTTCTCAATACCGTCAAGTGCATTAACGGGTTCAACAAGAATGAGAATTTCTATGAAATACAACGGAATTCCGACACCTTGCGAAACATTTTCTTACGGTGAAGTTGAAGACTATACGGTTAATATTACGGCAACCGGCGGCGATACTCAAGCTCCTACGGCTCCGTCAAGTTTATCTTCTTCAAATATTACACAAACAACCGTTGATTTATCTTGGACGGCTTCAACAGATAATGTAGGTGTCGATAAATATTATGTATATCAAGACGGTTCATTGCTCGGTTCTGTATCGGGAACTTCGGCACAAGTAACAGGGCTTACGGCATCAACAGCTTACAGTTTCTACGTAACGGCAAAAGATGCTGCAGGAAATGAATCTTCGGCAAGTAATACCGTTAATGTTACAACGTCTTCTGCAACTGCAAGTTATTGTGCTTCGCAAGGAAATACTGTAACTGATGAATGGATAAAACGTGTCGTTTGCGGAAGTATTGACTATACTTCAAATGTAAACGGCGGATATGGTGATTTTACTTCTCATTCTACAAATATGAGTAAAGGAAGTACCTATTCAATTACTGTTTATCCGGCTTGGTCGGGAACAGTTTACAATGAGGCATACCGAGTTTGGATTGACTACAATCAAGACGGAGATTTTACGGATGCCGGTGAACAGGTTTATACGCATGCTAAAACAACGGCTTCAAGCGTAAGCGGTTCGTTTACCGTTCCGGCATCGGCATTAACGGGTTCAACAAGAATGCGTGTGTCAATGCGTTATAATACGGAGCCGGATCCTTGCGGAAACTTTGATTACGGAGAAGTGGAAGATTATACCGTTAATATCGGTGCCAAAGCTTATTCCGGAACGGCAAATGATTTATACATTTATCCTAATCCCGCCGAAAATATTATAACAATTTATGTTAAAGGATTACATGAAAATACAAATGTTCAGTTTTTCTCAATAACCGGTTCGCTTATAAAAGAGATTCAAATTTCGGATATGAGCAACCATATTAACATTTCAGATTTACCGGCAGGCATTTATAATATCAGAATGATTTATAAAGGAAACGTGTTGAACGGTAAATTTATTAAACAATAAGAATTTATTTCTTTTGAGAAAAGTAAGACCCGCCGGATATTAAAATCTGACGGGTCTTTTTTTATATAATATTCAGTAAATAAAAATTTTACATAAATATTTACAAATTTCGGATATAAAAAAAGAATTTAATTTCCTATTTATTTAATATTCTTTATTTTTGCAAACCTAAAATCGGTGATGAGGTTCACCCGAAACCGTCGGTTTTGCCGGCTGATAACCTCTGCTTTTATAAACATTAAAATATATTGTTATGATTGTTTCATTAGCAGGATTAGTCGTTGCCGGTATGCTTATCGCCTGGCTTTTTAAATTTATAAAAATTCCCGAACTTGTAGGTATTTTAATTCTCGGTATTGCATTGGGTCCCTTTGCATTAAACATGCTTGACCCGAGCTTGATTAATATAGCGGGGCAACTTACATCCGCCGCATTAATTGTTATTTTACTTCGTGCCGGTTTTGAACTTTCAAAAGATACGCTGAAAAGAGTCGGTCGTCCGGCAATATTGCTGTCAATGGTTCCGGCAATTTTTGAAGCAACGGCAATAATGTTTTTAGCACATTATTTTTTAAATTTTACCTTACTTGAAGGTGCAATTCTCGGTTCCGTATTGGGAGCTGTTTCACCGGCGGTTGTGGTTCCGCTGATGATTAAATTTATTGACGAAAAACGCGGAACAAAAAAAGGTATCCCTACGCTTGTTCTTGCCGGTTCTTCAATCGACGATGTATTTGTGATTGTGATATACAGTATTTTAATCGGCATTTATACCGGCAATAATGTAAATGTAGCATGGGAATTGTTCAGCATACCGGCTTCCGTTATCTTGGGTATCGGCGTCGGTTTGTTAATCGGCTTAATTTTGTATCTTATTTTTGATAAATTTAATCCGCGTGCAACAAAACGAATGCTGATTATTTTGGCAATATCGGTATTTCTTGTTCAGGCAGAACACCTTATGAAAGATATTTTACCTTTTGCTTCATTACTTGCCGTTATGTCAATCGGATTTATTATTCTGGAAAAAAGAGGAAAATATGCCCACGAACTTTCAGAAAAATTATCAAAACTTTGGATTTTGGCAGAAATTGTTTTGTTTACTATGGTCGGAACGGAAGTTAATATCAGTGTTGCTTTAAAAATGGGTTTAATCGGTGCTTTAATTATTTTTACGGCTCTGATATTCCGAAGTATCGGAACTTGGTTGAGTTTAATAGGAACTGATTTAACAAAAAAAGAAAAACTGTTTATCGTAATTTCATATATCCCGAAAGCAACGGTTCAGGCAGCCATAGGCGGAGCACCGCTGGCAGCAATGAAAGCTGCCGGAATGACCGCATTACCCGGCGAACAAATTTTGGCAATGGCAGTATTGAGTATTTTGCTTACCGCACCGCTCGGAGCATGGGGTATAACAGTTTACGGGAAAAAAGTTTTAGAGGTGGAAAAATAAACTAATACTTGTTAAACAGTTTATTTTTCAGGTACTTACCTGTATAAGATTTTTTGCATTTTACAAGTTCTTCCGGGGTACCCGAAAAAATCAAATATCCGCCTTTTTCACCGCCTTCGGGCCCTAAATCAACAATGTAATCGGCGGATTTTATTATTTCCGGATTATGCTCAATGATAATAATGCTGTGCCCTCTGTCAAGCAGAGCATTAAACGATTGAAGTAATTTATTTATATCGTGAAAATGCAAACCCGTAGTAGGTTCGTCAAAAATAAATAAGGTTCGTTTTCGAACTTTTTCTTTACTTAAAAACGAAGCCAATTTCACCCTTTGACTTTCGCCGCCGCTTAAGGTATTTGATGATTGTCCGAGTTTTACGTACGAAAGCCCGACATCAAGCAAAGGTTTTATCTGCAGTGCAATTTTTTCGGTTTCTTTCTTTTCGAGAAAAAAATTATACGCTTCTTCAACGGTTAATTCCAGAATATCATAAATGCTTTTCTTTCTGTAAGTTACGTTAAGAATTTCATCTTTAAAACGTTTTCCTTTGCACTCTTCACATACCAAATGCACATCTGCCATAAACTGCATTTCCACGGTAATTTCACCTTCTCCGTTGCATGTTTCACATCTTCCTCCGTCCACATTAAAAGAAAAATGCGACGGTTTAAAACCGTTTATTTTGGATGCCTGTTGCGATGCGTATAATTTTCGTATTTCATCATACGCTTTAATGTATATTACCGGATTTGAACGCGATGATTTTCCTATCGGATTTTGGCTCACGAATTCAACAATGTCAACAGATTTTACTTGTCCGTATAATTCGGAAAAATTGCCCGGTTTTTTACCGAAATCGTTGATTTCCCTGCTTAAAGCCGGATATAAAACATCTCTGATTAAAGATGATTTTCCGGAACCGCTGACACCGGTTACAACCGTCATTGCATTCAGCGGAAATTCAGCTGAAATATTTTTTAAATTATTATGAGTTACGCCTTTTAAACCTATAAAACCTTTAGGTTTCCGTCTTTTTTCGGGCAAAGGAACGGATAACTTATTTTGTAAATATTTTGCCGTAAACGATTTTTCCGCAACTTTGTCGTTTTGTACAATTTCATTATAAGTTCCCTGAAAAACAATTTCGCCGCCGTGAATACCCGCTGCCGGACCTATATCAATAATCTCATCGGCAGATTTTATAATTTCTTCATCATGTTCAACAACAATTACCGTATTTCCGATGTCTCGAAGTTGTTTCAGCACTTTTATCAATCGATGCGTATCTTTGGGGTGTAAACCGATGCTCGGCTCGTCTAAAATATACAACGAACCTTCCAAACTGCTGCCCAAAGAACTTGCTAAATTTATTCGTTGCGATTCGCCGCCCGACAAGGTTGAAGACAAACGATTCAATGTTAAATAAGATAAGCCGACATCCGTTAAATATTGCAGTCTGTTTTTTATTTCAATCAAAAGACGTTCCGCTGTTTTCAATTGAAACTCGGATAATTGCAAATTGCCGAAAAATATTTTTAATTCACTGATAGGAATATTTACCAAATCACTGATTGATTTTCCGTCGATTTTTACGTATGATGCTTCTTTTTTCAGACGTGTTCCTTTACAAGCTCTGCAAATTGTTTTTCCGCGAAAGCGTGAAAGCATCACGCGATATTGAATTTTATGACTTTTTTTCTCAATTTTTTTAAAAAAAGAATAAATTCCGAAAACCGATTTATTCCCTTCCCAAAGTAAATTCTTTTCTTCTTCCGAAAGTTCAAAATACGCTCTGTGAACCGGAAAATTAAAATTTGATGCTTGTTCGATAAATCGCTCTTTGTACCAACTCATTTTTTCGCCTCGCCAACAAGCAACGGCATCCTGATATACCGATAAAGTTTTGTTCGGAATAACCAAATCTTCGTCAATACCCGTTGTTTTTCCGAAACCTTCGCATACCGGGCACGCACCTGCCGGATTGTTAAAATTAAACATATGAACGGTAGGGATTTCAAATAACATACCGTCGGCTTCAAATTTATTTGAAAATTCTCGTGTTAAAACTTTGTCGGCATCAAAAACTTTAACAATGCAAACCCCTTTTCCTTCATAAAAAGCCGTTTGAACCGAGTCGGCAATACGACTTTGTGTATCTTCATCATCGGAAATTGATATTCTGTCAATTACGATATTTGAAATTTTCGGTTTTTTAAAATCCTTTTTATTGATTAAATCTTCTGTTTTGACTATTGTTTCGTCAAATTCAACTCTTGTAAAGCCCTGTTTAAGAAGTATTTGAAGTTGTTGAATGCAAGTTCTGTCACCGTTTACGTGCAAAGGAGACAATATCAATGCTTTTGTTTTTTTCGGGAAATTATTCAAAAAATTAACAACATCACTTACCGAATCTTTTTTTATTTTTTTGCCTGATACGGGCGAAAAAGTTTCCCCGGCTTTGGCGTATAAAAGTTTCAGATAATCGTATATTTCCGTTGATGTGCCAACCGTAGAACGCGGATTTCGTGTATTTACTTTTTGCTCTACGGCAATAGCCGGCGGAATACCTTTTATATAATCTGCTTCCGGTTTATTCAATTTTCCCAAAAATTGACGGGCATAAGACGATAAACTTTCAACGTAGCGTCTTTGTCCTTCCGCATAAAGCGTATCAAAAGCCAATGAAGATTTTCCGGAACCTGATAAGCCGGTAATAACCGTTAATTTATCTCGTTCAATCGTAAGGTCAATATTTTTTAAATTATGAACTCTTACGCCTTTTATTTCAATATTTTCAGAAAATAAATCGTTTTTTGGGGTATCTTTTATCAAATGTTTTTTATTTTTTTTCGGCACGAAAATTGCGATTTTTTAATTTATAAAATGCAAATTTAATGATATGCTTTTATCAAAAAATATTTTTTTTTTTCAAAATTTATTTCATATTTGCATTTGATAAGTAAACCTAAACTTTATTTTAACTTAAAAATCTCTGCCTATAGCAAAATTTTTACTTTTATTTTAATTCCAAAATAAGAGAATGCTATGAAAACTAAATTCAAAGACAAAGAGCTTGTAAAAAATTTATGAGCGGAGATTCCA
>CAZCPV010000151.1:0-7555 GCA_964500765.1 uncultured Draconibacterium sp. | reverse complement strand
GTTTTGCATTATCATCAATACCGACACAATACACGATAAAATCTGATTTTAAAAAATAATGTTCTTTTCCCCAACGGTAAACTCCGATTTTCCTGTCTTGTCCCGCAGTAATAAATGTTAGATTTGAATAAGCAACCGTAAAAATATTGTCCAAATTAATTCCGGAGAAAATGCCCATTATTTGCCCTGTATGAGAATTAATTGCCCGTATAATTCCGCTTTCGTCGCAGGTAACAGTAATTTTTCTTGTAAAATCGGTCGTAAAATCGGAAAAAACAGCCGTTGATAATTGTTTTCTGTAAATTTGTTTTTTATTTTGAATGTCGTATAAGATTATTTCGTTGCTTAACAAGCCGAGCATTATTAAATTTTCGTCAATAAATGCAGCTCTTTTGATAATCATTTTATCGCGTTCGGCACTGATAATTTTTGTAAGTTTATTATTTTTAAATAACCATACATTGCGAAAACCGTCGGATGCCTGAGAAACAATAAGTAATCCGTCTATTCCTTTTAACTTATCGGCGGAAAATAATTTTGCCGGGATTAAATTTCCGCCGAAATCTTTAATTTCAGGAATTTTTATTTCTTTTATTTTCTTCCTTGTGCGAAAATTAAAAATGTCAATTACTCCGGCATCGGTTGCGGCATACAGAATATTTTTTTCGATAATAAAATCATATACTCCGCCGGAAGCTTTAAGAAAAAATTCGGGAGTTATTGCCTTAACGGCAAAACCGTTTAAAATTAGTACGAAAAAAAAGAGTACTTTTTTTATTGACAAGTTGATTCTCATTATTTTATGCCTTCGTCAATCTTTTCTTTTAAATCTGATTTTGTTTTATCATCCGCATTTCTGAAATCGGCTTTAAACGTATTGCTGACATCTAACTTTGCATTTGTTTGAATTACATGACATTGCGTACAGTTATAGCGTGCCGTGTTTAACTTTCCCAAATCTTCGCTGACTACGGATTTTCCGCCGTCGTTATATTGATATTTTCCGTTTACCAATTTCATATCCGGGCGATATTTTGTAAAATGCGTAGGCGGTATATCGGTGGCATTCTCCATTTTACCGGGCATATGACACGAAAGGCACATATTATTTTTCAGTGTTATCGGAACAAATCCGTCAACTTTATGAGGGATTAAGGGCGGTGCATTTTCAAATGACCGAGCAATTTTCTCATTATTTCCGGGAGCATTTGCCGTATCAACTGCTTTTTCTCCGAGATTAACATCTTCCGAAAATAAGTCCCCTTTTCTGAAAGCCGTTCCGGATGCAGAATTGTCTGCTTCGTTTTCTTTTGTTTCGTTATTACAGCCGGCAAATAAAACAGCCGTAAAAAACATTGCCGTAAATAAAATTTTTCTGTACATAGTTATCGGATTTTTTATCTGATTATTTTTTGTATTTATTAAATGAAAATTTTAACGCATTATCTTCGCAAACATCAATACATCTGCCGCAATTTGTACATTCGCCTTTTGTAATTTGCCCGGATTTTTTACCGATTATTTTTAACACTTGTTTTTCGGGACAAACAATTAAGCATTTATTGCATTCGGTACAATTTTCAACTGTGTGCTTAACTTTAAATATGCTGATTTTATTTGTTAAAGAATAAAAAGCACCCAAAGGGCAAACATACCCGCACCAGCCGTTTTGCAAAACGAATAAATCGAAAAAGAACACGAGTAAAACAGCCGCCCAACCAAATCCCATTCCAAATATTATTCCCCGGTGCAACATAGAAATCGGGCTTACGGTTTCAAATGCCGCCGTACCGAATATGCCGGACAGCAAAATACTCAAACCCAATATCCAATATCGTAATTTTCGGTTAACCGGTACTTTTACGTCTTCTTTATACATTTTAAGAATTTTTCTTAACCGGTTTGCTGTATCGGTTACAATATTCATCGGACACACCCAACTGCAAAATGCTCTTCCGCCGATTAATCCGTAAAAAAGTAGAATTATTAATGCTCCGACTAAAACATCGCCGGCAACAATAATTCCGCTTGCAAATGTTTGAATTACAAAATACGGGTCGCTTATATAAAATGTGTTCAGAACTTTTGCCGTACTCAAATCTCCTCTGATAATTGTCCATCCGAAATAATTTGCACCGACGAACAATACCAATATACTTATTTGAACAATTCTTCTTAAAATCAGAAATTTATTATTTTTAATTAAACTGCTCATTTACAAATCCTTCCAATCGCTGTTTAAGTATTTTAATGCTTTTTCCATACTTTCGTCTTCCTTTGTATTATTTTCTTCCAATCTTTTTTCATCTTTTTTATCCCATCCTTTAATATAATGACTTCCAGCTTTTCCCAAGATAACGGCAAGCGGCAGTATTTTAATTGCCGGAAGCTCGGTAACGCAAGCATGTTCGCATAATCCGCAACCGGTACACACTTCGTTATTTATAACCGGTTTCAAAAAAGCGTGTTTTCCGGTTCTTTCGTTACGTTCATATTTAAGCTCTATCGCTTCGTCCATAAGCGGGCAAGCCCGGTAGCAAATATCACATTGAATTCCCCAATAAGCAATACAAGAAGAGGTATCTACAACGGCAACACCCATTTTTGCTTTATTTATGTTGAGTTTTTCTTCTTTTGTTTTTTCGTCAAGCGATGATACTAAATCGGCATTTAACGCACCTGACGGACATACCGGAACACAGGGAATATCGGGACACATTTCACAAGCGACTTTACGCGGCTCAAAAAACGGTGTTCCCACGGGCTTTTTGTCACCGGGTTCTGCAAGTTTTAAAGTGTCATAGGGGCATGCAATAACACATTCACCGCATTTTACGCATGCTTTTACAAAGTCTTTTTCGGGAATAGCCCCGGGCGGGCGTAATATTAATTCGGCACTTTTTGCTTCATCAATATATGCCCCCCAGGTTAATCCGCCTAATCCCAAAAACCCTGCTCCCTGCAACATTTTTTTTATTGTTTCTCGTCTGCTCGGCATTTTATCTTCTTTCATTAATTATTTTATTATTATGCCTTATAAACAGTAACGGCACATTTTTTAAAATCGGTTTGTTTCGACATCGGACAGGTGGCATCTAAAGCAACTTTATTAATGAAAACTTTTTCGTCAAACCAAGGAATAAATACCAAACCTTTCGGCGGTCTGTTTCTGCCTCGTGTTTCGATATGTGCTTTTACTTTTCCTCTTCGAGATTCTACCCAAACCGTGTCGCCTTGTTTCAGTCCTTTTGCAGAAGCATCGGCAGGGTTCATAAAGCAAAGAGCTTCGGGAACGGCACGATATAATTCGGGGACGCGCATAGTCATAGTGCCGCTGTGCCAATGTTCGAGTACGCGACCGGTTGCCATCCAAAAAGGATAATTTTTATCGGGCATTTCAACCGGGTCCATATAAGGTCGGAAGAAAATTTTAGCTTTGTTTTTTAAATCGTATTTTTCTTTATTTTTATCGGGACTTTTTAAGTTTCCCTGCGGCATTTTTTTCAATGCTTTTCCGTAGAAAGCAAATTCTCCGAATCCTTCTTTTCTTGCATAGGGATCGTATTTTGAATTAAATCGCCATTGCGTTTCTTTACCGTCAACAACAGGCCATTTTAAACCTCTTACTTTATGGTAAGTATCAAAATCAGCTAAATCGTGTCCGTGTCCGAGACCGAATTTTCTGTATTCTTCCCAAAGATATTTTTGAATAAAAAAATTGTATCCTTTCCATTCTTTACCGTCGGAACCGATTATTGTTCGTTTGTCGCCTTCGGCTTCGGTGTTTATAAATCCTTCGCCTATCGGATCGGGCCAAGCATAGGATTTTGCTTCTTCGTTGGCAAACAGTACATCGTAAAGCGTATCATTAGGCGAATAGCCCATTGCTTGTGCTTCGGATAACACATCAGGCAAGCCGCCTTCTAATCCCGGAATATTTTGTGCTCCCCAAACGTCTCTTATTTTAAAACGTTTGGCAAGTTCTGCTATTTGCCATACATCAGGCATTGCATCACCTACGGGTGTAACTTGTTGCTTCCAATGTTGCGTTCTTCTTTCGGCATTTCCGTAGGCACCCCATTTTTCGTAAATCATTGCCGTCGGCAGGATTAGGTCCGAAACTTTTGCAGAAATTCCGGGATACGGGTCGCTTGTTACGATAAAATTGTCCATTTCGCGAGTCGCTTTAATCCAGTGATTTGCATTGGCGGTATTTTGATACGGATTATTTACTTGTACCCAAACGAATTTTATTTTACCGTCTTCAACATCTCGGTGAATTTTCATTACATGTGCACCTACTTTCGGATTTAAAGTTCCTTTCGGAAGTTTCCAAATATTTTCCGATATTTCTCGATGTTTCGGATTTTTCACTACTAAGTCAGCCGGTAATCTGTGGGCAAATGTTCCGACTTCGCGCGCTGTTCCGCAAGCTGACGGCTGCCCGGTAAGACTGAAAGCACCGCTGCCCGGTTTTGCTTGTTTTCCGAGAAGGAAATGTACCATATAGGATTGTTCGTTTACCCACGAACCTCTTTGGTGTTGGTTCATACCCATTGTCCAAAACGAAACCACTTTCCTTCCCTTTTCAACATACAACGCTACAAGTTGTTTTAATTTGGCTTTAAAATCGTCAATTGATTCATCGGGATTTCCTTTGGCAAGTTTTGCAACAAAATCAAGTGTATAAGGTTCAAGTGCTTTTTTAAATTCTTCACGAGAAATTATCCAATGTTTCAAAGCAGAAGCTCGGCTTTTCATTTCAATGGTTTCTCCGGTATGGTAATCTAAGTATTTTAAGGTTACACCTTCGTTTTCCGAGATAATTTTTTTGGCTTCTTTTTTTACTGTTTCAAGTTCTTTTTCCGAAAATTTTGCATGATCGGGTTTTCTCATACCGTAACCGGTATCGACGGGTCCGGTTGCAAATACATTATATTTTTTAACGAATTTCTCGTCTATGGCTTCGGGATAATTGTACATTATTTCGTGTGCAATATAATTCCAAATTGCCAAATCGGTATGCGGTTTAAAAATTATTTCGGTATCGGCAAGGTCGGATGTTCTGTTCGTAAAGGTTGTAAGATTAATAACTTTTACTTTATCGGGATTTGAAAGTTTTCTGTCGGAAACGCGAGCCCATAAAATCGGGTGCATTTCGGACATATTAGCTCCCCAAGAAATAATTGTATCGGTAAGTTCTATATCATCGTAACATCCCGCGGGTTCATCAATTCCGAATGTTTGAATAAATCCGACAACGGCAGAAGCCATACAATGCCGTGCATTGGGGTCGATATTATTGGAACGGAAACCGGCTTTCATTAGTTTTACGGCAGCATAACCCTCCTGTACGGTATATTGTCCGGAACCGAAAATTGCAATACCCGTCGGTCCTAATTCTTTTAAAGAACTTTTAATGTGCTTTTCCATTTCGTCAAAAGCACGTTTCCAGCTTACGGGTTTAAATTTTCCGTTTTTATCGAATTCGCCGGCTTCGTTTACTCGCAAAAGCGGTTTTGTTAAGCGGTCTTCGCCGTACATAATTTTTGCATTAAAATATCCTTTAATACAGTTCAAGCCCCTGTTTACCGGTGCTGCAGGATCGCCTTTTACGGCAACAATTTTATCGTTTTTTGTTGCGACCATAATACCGCAACCTGTTCCGCAAAAACGACAAACCGATTTATCCCAACGCCAATCGCTTTCCGCTTTTTCTTTTGCAGCTTTCATTTCTTTAGGAATTGCAATTCCTACTGCAACAGCTGCTGTTGCAACCGCTGATTGTTTAATAAAATCTCGTCTTGATATACCCATGATATTATACTGTTTACATTAAAATCGATGCTAATATACGAAAGAAGATTATTAAATTTTGTATCAAATGATACAATTAAGAAATGAACAGGATAATTTAGAATGATTCTGAATTAAGTATTTAAGCTACTGATTACCTAAATTGAAATTGATTTCGATATTTTAAATATGCCGATAATTTTTGTTTATCCGTAATTTCAATTATCTTGCCTTTCACTTTAATTGATTTTTCTTCTTTAAGTTGACTCAATACTCGTGCAACGGAAGTTCTTGTCACACAGAAGTTTTCGGCAAGTTCAGTTTGTGTTTCTTTCAATTTTATTATATCGGAATTTTGTTCTTTACTGTTTTTTAATAAATAGAAAGCCATTTTTCCTTTTATGGTATTAAAAGAAAGGAATTGAATTTTGTGAACAAGAAATTGAGTTCTTTCAGAAATTAAATTTAGAAAATTGGTTAAAAATCCCGGACAAAATTTAAATAATTTATGAACTTCATTTTTGGGGATAAATAAAATTTCTACATTGGTTTTGGCAATAATATCAACCGGTAAGAAATTTGTTTTGCCGAAAAGAAATGCCGGAGCTAATGTCCCTTTTTCCTTGATATCCGCAATATGTATCGTTGCTCCTTTCATATCGGACAGTTCGGTTTTAACGGTACCTTGTAAAATAATCATAAGGTTATTGCATTTTGCATTTCCGGTTAAAACAGGTTCGTTTGCCTGATAAGTTTTTATTTGAAAATGTATTTTTTTAAATGCTTCGGCTAATTTTTCTTCACAAATATTTTCAAATATTTTACATTTTTCAATCGGGATTTCACGGCTGTTAATAAACATTTAATTGTAATTTTAATTTCAAAGAATATTTTTTTACGAATTTAGATTATTTTCAGAAAATTACAAACAAAAAAAGACAAGCCGGTTATGACTTGTCTTTCATTTATAATTCTGACTTTTTTATAAAGTTTCTCTCACTGTTGCTTGTGCTGCCGCCAATCTTGCAATCGGCACACGATAAGGTGAGCAACTTACATAATCGAGCCCGGTTCGGTGACAGAATTCGACAGACGAAGGTTCGCCGCCGTGTTCACCGCAAATACCGAGTTTAATATTCGGACGCGTTTTTCGACCTTTTTCTACCGCCATTTTTACCAACTGCCCTACCCCTTCTTGGTCTAAAACTTCAAAAGGATCGTTTTTCAAGATACCTTTATCGATATAAATCGGAAGGAATTTTCCGGCATCATCTCTTGAATAACCGAAAGTCATTTGAGTTAAATCGTTTGTTCCGAAAGAGAAAAATTCGGCAGATTGAGCAATTAAATCAGCTGTAAGTGCAGCACGCGGTATTTCAATCATTGTTCCTACCAGATGGTCTATCGAATCGTTTCTTTCTTCAAAAATTTTTGCTATTGTTGCTCTTACAATTTCTTCCTGCATTTTCATTTCTGCAAGTGTTCCGGTTAAAGGAACCATAATTTCAGGATGTGCCTTAATACCTTTTTTCTTAAGATTTAATGCAGCTTCAATAATTGCCCGTGTTTGCATTTCGGTAATTTCGGGATAGGTATTTCCCAAACGGCAACCTCTGTGTCCGAGCATCGGATTTACTTCCGACAGGTCTTCAATTTTTTCTTTAATATCTTCAACACTGATACCCATTACTTCCGCCATTTCTTTTTGTCCGGCTTCATCGTGGGGAACAAATTCGTGCAAAGGCGGGTCAAGTAAACG
>CAZCPV010000150.1:0-7612 GCA_964500765.1 uncultured Draconibacterium sp. | reverse complement strand
TTTTCAGATTTAAGTCAATATTTTGTTTATTTGTAAGAAATTAAAAAAGATGAGCGAAAAAAAGAATTATTACGCCCCGATGCACACGGCAGAGCATATTTTAAACCGTACAATGGTTACTGTGTTCGGTTGTGAACGTTCGGAAAATTGCCATATCGAACGGAAAAAATCAAAATGTGATTTTAAACTCGAAAAAGCCCCGACAGATGAAGAAATTAAACTGTCGGAACAAAAAATAAAAGATGTTATAGCTCAAAATCTTGACGTTACGGAAAAATTTTTAAGTTTTGACGAAGCCGATAAACTGTTCAATTTAAAACGCATAAACAAAGAACAAAATCCGAAAGTACGAATTATCAGTATCGGAAATTATGACGATTGTCCGTGTATCGGTCAGCATGTAAAAAATACGAGCGAACTTTCAAATTTCAGAATTACAACAACATCGTATAATGAGGAAACAAAAATTTTCAGAGTACGTTTTAAAGTATAAACAAAAATAAATTTAAATGATAATTTGGTCAAAAATACAAGCATATTTAAGGCAAAAACAGAATGTTATTTTACTTGTTGTTGTCGAAAATAAAGGCAGCAGCCCGGGCAGGCAAGGTTTTAAGATGATTGTTACGGAAAACGGAAAACGTTTCGGGTCGATAGGCGGCGGTGCTACCGAGCATAAATTGGTAAAACGTGCGGAAGAAATGTTGGAAAAAAACATTACAAAACCCGAACTGCATGAACAAATTCATAAAACGGATGCCGAAATGCACAAATCCGGAATGATTTGCAGCGGCGAAAATAAGATTATACTTTATCCGCTTTCTTATGCTGTTCATTACGACAATATTAATGAAATTACGGGGCATGCCGTTATTAAACAAGAAATTACGATAAAAATCAGCACAACGGAATTTCGTTCAAGAAACGGAGCAACTATTTCCGGACAATATGAATATAAAGACGGAATTTATAAGGAAGTTGTCGGTTATAAACATATTGTTTGCATTATCGGCGGCGGGCATGTGGGCTTGGCACTGTCAAAACAAATGAAAATGTTGGGATACTATGTAAAAATTTATGATAACCGACCGGAACTTGACACATTAAAAGCCAACGAATATGCCAAAGAGCAACACATTGTTAATTTCGATGAAATTGAAGAACACATTCCGGAAGGGCAAAATGTTTATGTTGTAATTGCAAGTTTCAGTCATACAAACGATAAAAAAATTCTGTCAAAACTATTGACAAAAAATGTTGCTTATCTCGGTATGATGGGCAGCAAAAATAAAGTAAAAGAAATTTTTGATTTACTGAAATCGGAAGGTTATTCCGAAGAGCTTTTGAAAAAAGTTTCCGCCCCGATAGGTGTTTCGATAAAAAGTGAAACGCCGCCGGAAATTGCCGTCAGCATAGCGGCGGAAATTATTGATGTAAAAAACAGGAAAAAATAAAAAAACCGAAGCTTTGCTTCGGTTTTTTTATTTTTTTCATTACCCTTATTGAATTGAAACCGAGACTTTATCGATTTCCCAGGTAGAAGCGTCATTGCTCGGACTTGTATATTTGAAAGCAATATGAACTTTTGATCCGGTATATGCAGAAATATTAATATCCCCGGAATCAACAAATGTCCAGTCATTTCCCGAGGTATGAGCCCATCCCGTCAATTCTGTCCAAGTTCCGTTTGTTGAAGGATCACTTATACCGTCATAATTTGTACTTATAAGAACTTTTATATCGTTCCAATTTGGTGAATACCTTACAACATGCGTAAAGTTTAAGACCGCACCTGAAATTCCGTTTAAATCAATCGAATTCGAAACCAGCCAATCTTCACTTGCTTCATAAGCTTTTGTATAATATCCGGTCATTTTTGCATAAGTAGTATTTCCGTATGCACTTTGAAACCAAGTATTATTACTTCCCAAAACATTAAACGTTTTAAATTGTCCTAATCCGTTGTCAAAATCTTCCGAAAACAATGCTCCGCAACGTGCATTATTCATATTTACTTCTCTCGGATTTCTTATAATCAGCTGATAATCACTATTATATTTTGTAAGCACGGCGGTAATCGTTCCGTTTCCTTTCGGCAAACTGTCATTTGCAAAATCAGCATATCCGCTGGTTCTTACAATTATTGAATTGCCGTCACAATCTTCAAGATGCCTGTCGTAATCAATATGATTTACTCCGTCGGCATAGGTACCGGATACTTCACTGAATTTAAATTGAGCATTATGAATAATAACCAATTTGTTCACTAAAGAACCGTTCGGCGTTGCAATGTTTAATTCTTTAGGGACAATCGGAATTCCGCCGTCGGATTTAAATAAATGGAATTTAATTAAAGGTTCTTCAATTCGACCTACGGCACCCTGATAATCAGAACCAAGTTGTATTTGTCCGCCGTACTCGCCGAGATAAAGTCCTTGACATTTTACATAAATTAAATCACCTACATGATACCGATTATGTAATTCATAGGCATTTAAACTGATTTGAATACCGGCTGTACTGTCCTGAATGTAAATTGCTTTGTAAATATTTCCGGATTTATCGTTAGCGATAACCGTTCCTTTTATTACAACATTCGTGTCCAACAAAGTTAAATCGCCGGTATATAAATTTTTCAATTCCTGAATGGTTGAAGTTGCTTCAATATTCGGATTGTAAGTAGCTTTTTCGGGTTCGTCAAAATTATAATTTATACAAGCAGGTAAAAGCAATATCATGCTTATACTTAATACTGAAATTATTTTAATATATGATTTCATAACATTTATTATTTCTGAATGATTATTTAGTGCATCTTGCACCGGTTAAATTAACTTCTTCGGTTGTTCTTATTTTCAACTGATAATCGATGAATTTTCCGAGAATACCGATAATACTTCCTTTTCCGTCGGGCAGCATATCATCGGCAAATTCTGCATAACCGCTGTTTCTGACATCTAATGTTTGTCCCGAACAATTTTCCAAAACCGTTGTTCGGTCTGTGTGGCTTGTTGCGTCGGCATAGGTTTGATTCGGGTCTTGAAATTGAACATTTTCAAGTTTAATTAATATTCCCAAATCGGCATCATTTAAATTCTGTATTGTCATAATTTTAGGTTCTGCCGGTATGCCCCCGTCGGATTTAAATAAATAGTCATCAAAAAACGGCGGTTCGATTCGGTCAACACTTGCTCCGGAACCTAACTGAAAAACATCCTTATAAGTTCCCAAATATAAACCGTTACATTTTACATAAAGTAACTGACCTATAGGATAGTCAGGATATAAAGTTGATGAATTTAAGCGAATGTTTAATGCTCCGGTAGAATCTTGCAGATATATTTCTTTATAAAAATTACCCGATTCATCATTTGCCGTAACCACACCTTTTATAATAATATTTGTATCAATTAAAACATTACTGCCGTGATAAAATGACTTCAATCCGGCTATTGTAGTATTTGCATCAAAATCAACCGTATATACTTTTTCGGGAACTGTATCAAAATTTTCTTTCACACAAGACGAAAAAATAAAAAGCACGGCAAGTCCCGATATTATTTTTATTAAATTATTTTTCATTTTTATTTGTTTTATAAGTTTAGAATCTGAAACTGACATTTAAATAATATTGCAATCCGCTGTAATAATAATATTTCGGCGGAAATTTATCAAGGTTCTCAAAAGTTGCATCAATACGTGCTTGTTCATATCCGCCGGTAATAATATTTTGATTATTTAAAATATTTGAAACGTTTAAGCTGATATTCAGGTAATATTTATATTGAAATCTGAAAGATTTCCCGGCAAAGGCATCCAGCGTATAAAAACTCGGTAATTTTTCTTGACTGATTAATTTCGTAAATTCCGGTGACGAATGATCGAGTGCGGCAACGGCATCAACGGTTCGGGTTAATGCACTGAAAGACAAATAACTGTCGGTTAAATAATTTCCGCTTACACCAAGCCACCAATGCTTCGGTGCCCAATATTTGAAACCTCCCGAAAATGCGGTTTGCGGTGTTCCGCTTACTAAAAATCCTTTTGCATAAACGGTTTCGTTTTCATATTTTACCTCTGCACTGTTATCCACATAAACGCTGAAATTCGGGCGTGATGTCCAACGATAATAACCGAGATTTCCTACACCGTAAACGGATAATCCGGGTGAAATCGTATATTCCGCTCCGATTTCAATTCCTTGGTGCGTTTTATCAATTCCGGTCATTACAAAATTTACAAAATTACTGTAACCGTCAAAATAAAAACTTCTTACTTCGGTTTGATTTTTAAATTGGGTATAAAATAAATCAACCGTTGCTTTCAGTTTATTCGATTGCAAAATATAACCGCCTTGCATTGATAAGATATGTTCATTTTCTAAACCGCCGACAATTTGATTTCTGGTACGCGGCGATACAAATGAATTTCTGAAATCAGGTGCCTTCGATAAATTTGCACCGTCAACATGAAAAAAATGTTTTCCTGTTAATTTGTAGGTTGCACCGGCTTTTATTCCGTAATTATAAAAATGTAATTTTTCGGAATCTCCGAGTGAATTATCCGGAAATTTACCGTTTTGCATATTACCTGTTCTCCAAAAGTTGGTATTTGAACCTTCCAAGCCGAAATAAACATCAACTTTTCCGAGATTATAACCGGCATTTGCCCATAATTGTGTTTTATTTACATCGGCATAATAATCGTTTCCGAACACTTCACCGATACTGTCAACAATATGATTCGGATAATTAATATCATTATCGGCAACACCTTCGCCCGTTAAGTCTCTTTCGGCATATTTATCAATATCAACAACATAATCGCCGCCGAGCAAATCAACCAGTGTTTTATAATGACGTGCTTTATATCTTCTGTGTTGAATACCTGCCGTAAGGGTTAAATTATCACTTAATTGTTTGTTGTAAACCGAATTAAACCATAATTGCTTATTTTCATTTCTTCTGTTTTCAACAATATATTCCGAACGTTTTCCGATTAATGTATTTCCGGCAATTCCGTCGGCATTTAGAACGGTATCAATATTCGTATAATTGGTTTGATACATAGCATTCCAATCAAGTTGTCTTAAACCTTGTTGAAATTCTTCGGTTCTTATTTGTATTGCATCCGCACTTGTCATATAAGAAGGCAAATAACGATAATAATCGGGACGCGGGTCGGCGGCATTATACCAATTTAACGACGTTTTATTGTATTTCCCGATTGAATAAGCCAAAGATGTTTTCAAATTACTTGTTTTGTCAATATCCCAATAATGTGTAAAAATTGCCATAGGTGTATGCGAATCGGTTATTTTGGCATTTCGTTTTCTGCCGTCTTGCCATCCCCAATTCGGATTGTATCGAATACTTGTTAAATCGTAAACTTCCTGCACGGTTGCACTTCTTCCGCCTCTTTTTGACGGTGCCCCGAAAACAACCAATCCCAAACTGTGTTTGTCATTAATTTTTTTCTCTGCGGAAACGAAATAAGAATAAGCATCATAAGAAGTTCCTTCCGTGTAACCTTCTTCGGCAAATCGTCTCGAACCCGAAACGGCAAGTGCCCAACCGTTTTTCATCATTCCGGTAGAATGAATAAACATGGCTCGGTGGCTGTAACTTCTGTTTGTGAACGAATAGGTTAATTTTGTTCCTACGCGTATTCTTGATGCTCTGGTATCAATTCCGGTAACACCGCCTATTCCGCCGAAAGCAAAATCCGTTTCGGTAATCCCTTTATATGTTTCGTTATTTCGTACGGCATCGTTTAATCCGCCCCAGTATGCCCATACGGCACGCCCGGATTCCATATCATTTGTTTCTATACCGTTCATATACAGTTCCGAATATTTATTATCATAGCCCCTTACTCTGAAACGCATCGGTCCGAATGTAAAACCGGCTGTTGATAAAAACAAATCTTTTGATCCGTGTAAAACACCTGAAACATTCGTTTGCAAATCATCATCGCTGCCTTCTATATCGTCATTCGATAATTCTACGATTACGTCTTCTCCTTTATCTCCTGATACAGCGGTAAGAAAAACAATTCCGATATTCAAATCTTCTTTTTTTACTTCTGTTTTTACCGCATAAGAGTCATATCCTTCCGCACTTACGGTAAGAATATATTCTCCGGAAGGAACATTCTTCAGAATAAAATTCCCGTCGGCATCGGTTCTTGTATTAACATTTGCAGTTTGAAGACTTACATAAGCTCCCGATAAAGTTTGTCCCGTAACTTTATCTTTTACCGTTCCCGATACAGTACTTTGAGCATGTGAAATAAAGGATGCAAAAAGTATTAACGAAAACATTAAAAATAATTTTCTCATAATTTACATTTTTTATATTAAAATTTATTCTAATTTTGAAAACTTTTCTAAAGAAAAAGGGCGACAAATATAATATAATTTATATAAAAATTAATCTTAAAAATATGTTTAACAAAATCTCAACCTTTAAGTTTGCAATTACTTTAATTGTATTTTCTTTTCTTACAATTAATGTAAATGCCCAAAAAAAACAATACAAAATAAAATGTGTCGGATTCTATAATCTTGAAAATCTGTTTGATACAATAGATTCACCCGATACTTACGACTATGAGTTTCTGCCTTCCGGAAAAAAAGTATGGACAAGTGAGCGTTATCATAAAAAACTTCACAATATGGCGGAAGTTATTTCGCAAATAGGCGACGAAAAAGTTAAAGGCGGCCCCGATATTCTGGGTATTTCCGAAATTGAAAATAAACGTGTTGTTGAAGATTTAATTAATCAACCGCAATTAATAAAATCAAATTACGGAATTGTTCATTACGAATCGCCCGACGAAAGAGGTATTGACGTAGGACTTATATATAAGAAAAATTCTTTCAAAGTAATTCATTCTTCCTATCACAATTTGCATTTCGATTTTGACCCGCATGACAAAACCCGAGGACAAATGGTTGTTACGGGCGTTTTTGATAATACCGACACCTTAAATATTATTGTAAACCACTGGCCGTCCAGAGGCGGCGGTCAAAAAGCCAGTGAACCCAAAAGAAATGCTGCCGGAGATTTGGCACGTCATCTGGTTGATTCCATTTTAAATTTGAACCCGAATGCAAAAATAATTGTTATGGGCGACCTTAACGATAATCCGGACAATGCAAGTGTTGTAAAACATCTTCGGGCAAAAGGTTCCGTAAAAAAACTGAAAAAAGGCGATTTATACAGCCCTTTTTATAAGGTGTATAAAAACGGTGTAGGAACAACGGCATACAGAGATGCTTGGAGTTTTTTCGACCAATTAATGCTTTCGCAAGCACTTTTATCAAAAGACCGAACAAGTTTTGTATTTTGGAAAGCCGGAATATGCCGAAAAAATTTTATGATACAACAAGACGGAAGATATAAAGGATATCCCAAAAGAACTTTTTCTTTCGACCGTTTCCAAAACGGATACAGCGACCATTTTCCGACTTATTTATTTTTGATAAAAGAAAAATAACAATTATATAACTTAAGAAAAGAAATTTTTCATAACTTTGTATTCTAATTATTCTATTTTTTATTATAAACATTTAAATTTTTAAATTATGAAAAAAGGTTTACTATTAATT